>JBFWRO010000278.1:0-4925 GCA_050248865.1 Thermomicrobiales bacterium
CAGCATCTTTGCCATCGACGAACCGAAGACGTCGCCCATGGCGTGACCGATATCACCGTTCCGTACGGCAAACAGGTCGGTCACCAGCTCCGGTTGCGGTGTTGCCCCCGGCGACCAGAATCGCCCCGACCCGCGCGGATCCCAGTCCGGTCAACTCGGCGATCCTGTCTTCGTCTCGCGACAATCGTGTTGCCGCCACGAGCATCGGACAGGCAGCAATCAGAAACTCCAGCGCTGGCGCGATGGCCTTCGTCCTTCTGGTCAGGCTGCGGATTCCAGCAAATCACGCCGGAAATCCAGAAACAACCACCTGGACCGACTGTGAGGAATACTGCCGTAAGCGTCCGGACACATCAGAACCTTGTGGCTTTCCGTGTGGAGTGACGTCGTCGAATCGCAAAGGGACGCACAGGCATTCTTCCGGCCGCGCTGATCTATCTAATGCAAGTACATAAAAGAATAAACATCTCTCAATGTGTACGCGCGAAACATTTTTCTGCCGGCATCCGCGCTCATCTTCGTCTTGACAGCGATTTCAGTCGTCCTTACAATGCCGGACGCCCAGACAAAGGCGTCGCACGCGTGGTGTGCGGCATGAAAACAGTGGTCTATGATCCTGGAGGAACCTGACAATGTCGGAGAAACAACAGCAGATCAAGCAGCTGTGGCAGGATGCCCTGACCGGCAAGATCAGCCGCCGCGATGTACTCGTTCGCGGAACAGCGCTTGGTATGAGCGGCATGGCCCTGGCGGCGCTGTCGCAGGAAACCATTCGCGGCGCGCTGGCGCAAGGCCGGGATCCGATCCTGAACAGCTACGACTGGCAGCTTCGGCTCCATCCGATGTTTGCCACGCTCGGCGATGAGATGGGAATCGTTGTCGAAGAGGCCCCATCGGTCGACTTCAGCTTCGATCGGTTCATCACCGAGAAGAACGAGGGTATGAGCACCTGGGATGCATACACCGGTGTCACCCCGTTTCTCGAGATGAAGCCATTGGCCGATACCGAAACCATCGAGCCGTGGGATCCCTACCTTCCTGAGGGCGTCAAGGAAGACATCTTCCCGGCGGCAGTGGAAGAGGGAACCTATAACGGGCAGTTCTATGTCTGGCCACTGCTGCTGGACATCATCGTCCAGGGCTGGCATGCGGGATACGTCGAGGCTGCCGGTCTCGATCCCGAAGCTGCTCCGCTCACCTGGGATGAGTACATTGCCAACGTCAAGACCGTGCACGAAGCCGGCGTGACGACATATGGGGTGATTTTCGACAATCGCGACTGGCGCTCCCTGATCCCCATCACCCATTCTTTTGACACTGACGTCTACAACCCTGATGGCCTGTTTATCTATAACAGCGATGCTGCGGTGAACGCCCTCGAAGTCATGAAGGAGCTGATGCAGTACACCGCTCCCGACGTCCTCGCGGCGTCGAGCGTCGATGCCGCCGTGCTCGTCGACCAGGCCGTCTGGTCCTCCGAACAGGCTGGCTACTACTTCAAGTACCAGAATGCTCCCCTGACCTACTCAGCGACATGGGCAGACCCGTCCATGCTGCGCATGGCCAAGCTGCCATCACAGCCGGACACCGCCGGCGGTACGGTCTTCTGGGACACCGGCGCAGTTCTTCTCCGCCTCGGCGAGAACAAAGAGAAAATGGCCGAGTACATGCTGAACTTCTCAAAGGACCAGCGTGTCTGGGAGAACTCAGTCGTCGGCAACCCGGATGAGGGCACGACCCCGGTCGGTCAGCTCCCGATCCTGCAGTCGGTTTGGGCTGATTGGGACGCCAACCCACCGGCATTCCTCGAGGGCCAGGACTGGGCGTTTGCTGTCCGTGATTCGCTCCCGGCAGCGCGGGCGATCCAGCCGACAGCATTGGCCATCAGCCAGTTCGATGTCGCCCGGCCGGAGTGGCACAAGTACCTTTCTGGCGAAGAGGCTGATGCTCGAACGGCTCTGACCAAGGCGTACGACGCCGTTCGCGCCGAGTTCGAGCGCCAGACCGGGGCGCCTGCGCAATAACAGATCGTCGCTCGATGCGTTCTTTGCGCCGCCACGTCCAGCAATGGAAACGGGCGGCGCACCCTTGACAATCAGTTTTTTGGGTTCACCTTCCTCCCCACCCAAGTTCGCGGGTTGTGCACCGTCGCTCACCTGATTGCTGGGAGAGGCCACCTTCGGAGCGAAAAGCGATGGCACAGGCCGTTTCCTCAGATTCTCTGAGTCCATTGGGAACAACCACGGCGATTCGGTCCAGCCGGTTCAGAACGGCGAAAGAATTTGCCACCAGCTATCCGTATTTGATCCCGGTGCTCTTTTTCTTCATCGGCTGGCAACTCTGGCCCATTCTTGCCTCGCTGTATTTGAGCTTCACCGACGAACGATTCCTGGACAATGAATCGGCCAACTGGATCGGGTTGGCGAATTACCGCCAGGTACTCCAGCAGGAATTGTTCTGGCAGGGAATCAAGCGCGCCCTGATCTTCACGGCGATCTTCATACCTGGAATGATTTTCATTCCCATGATCGCGGCGATTCTTGTCGATCGTGTGTCCAACAATAAAGTTGCCACCTTTTATCGTGTTGTTCTTCTCATTCCGTCGATGATTCCGGCCCCGCTCATTTTTGTGCTGTGGGTCTGGATGTACGACAACTACATCGGGCCGATCAATTACTTCCTCGTCGATCGGCTCGGCTGGTTCGATCTGGCAAACGCTCCTCTCTGGTTGGAAAACAACGTTCTCATTTATTTCTCGATTGCGTTCATGGAATGGTGGTGGGGTCTCGGATATCACACCATGTTCTTCCTTGCGGGTCTGGCGTCGATACCGCGCGATCTTCCCGATGCGGCCCGGGTCGATGGTGCCGGCGAGTGGCGAATGTTCTGGGGCGTCACGATCTGGCGCCTGCTGCCGATCATTCTTGTATTGACTGTGGTCCGCTTCGGCAGTGCGATGGCGGTCATCACCGAGTACATCATCATGCAGGGCTTTACCCGCACCTCCAGCACCTATACCTGGACGATGTACATGAACGACGAGGCTTTCCGTACAGGCCAGCAATTCCGCGGGTATGCTGCCGCCATCGGCTGGCTGGGAGCCATTTTCATGCTCATGGTTGTCGCTGGTCTGTTCTATCTCTTCCGGTCGCGAGACTAGGCAATGCGGGCATTGCCAGAGATCAGTGAGAAAAGGAGTCACGGATGAGCGCCACGGGAGTGACACCCAATCAGGTAATCACCGTGCCGCCGGCGCTTGAACACAAAAAGCGCCGCCGAATCAAATGGGGCACGATTGCACGTCACGCCGTGCTGATCATGCTTTGCCTGTGGGTTCTCCTGCCCCTGGCATGGGTGATCCTGCTGTCCTTCAAATCCAAGTTCGATGGCGCCAGACGGTATATCTGGCCCGAGAGCTTCATCGATCCTCTCTTTGCCAACTATGAGTTCATTCTCTCGCAACCGAGAGCCGTGGGTCCGGTCGGTGCCAGCGCAACCAACAGCGTCACGGTCACACTCCTGACGGTCTTTTTTGGCACGATCGCGGCAGTCCTCGGCGGCTACGCCCTCGTTCATTTGCGGACTCCGTTCAAGGCCGTGATAACCAGCCTGCTGGTAGCCTCTTTGTTCTTCCCAACCCAGGTTACGGCTCTCACCGGTATCTTCCGGATCCAGCAGGAGTTGGGATTCATCAACAAAACGTGGACCTTGATGTTCCCCTATGTTGCGCTGCAGATTGCGGTCTGCGTGTTCATCATGCGCGGTGTGTTTCAGACGGTGCCCGGGGAGCTGGTCGATTCCGCGAGAGTCGATGGAGCAAGTTCGTTGCGCACGCTGGTAGGGATTATTTTCCCATTGGTGAAAAACGGCATTGTGGTGGTGATCATTGTGCTGTTCGTGTTCGCCTGGGGAGAGTATCTCCTGGCGCTCACCCTGATGAATGACGCCGATCAGCGGACTCTCGCTGTGTTCATTGCCAATTCGTCCGGAGGTGTCGGCGCCCTCGACTGGCCCCGCACCGCGGCTCTGTACATCCTGGCCATCATACCGGCCCTGATCACCTTTGCCGTCGCTCAGCGGTGGTACATGAAGGGCCTCCAGGAAGGCGCGCTCAAGGGCTAGCGGCAATCCGGCGGGTCCGTGAACCGGTCAGCAGGTATTCCATGCGGAGCCTGTTGCAAGGCTGGCGAGACGCGAGTGCGACAGAAAGCGATGCCGGTTCCATGACATGATCACAGGACTGATAGAGAGTCTGAAGGCATAAGGCGCCCAATGAGCCTTCAACGGAGCAATCAGATCACCCATATTGATCATGTCAATGAAAACTGATCCACTTGCCACCTTGCCGACTGGGCGGCTTCCGGATTTTCCGTCTTTACGCCTGATCGCCAAGCACTCCGTCCTGATCACTCTCTGCCTTTGGGTACTTGCTCCGCTGGTGTGGGTGGTGCTTCATTCGGTCAAGGACGGGCCATTCCGGGATTACCAGCACGTCTGGCCGAGGGACTTCAACGACCCGCTCTGGGCAAACTATCAATGGCTCTGGCAGAACGTCAGTCTCGAGAACTCGTTCTATCGCAGCCTCATGCACAGTACCGTGATCACGGGGCTGACGGTAGCTGCGACGACGCTCGCAGCGGTCATGGGCGGGTACGCGCTTTCGCATCTGAGCACACCCGGGGCGCGGGTCATTCTCGCCGTGCTGGTGGCGTCGATGTTTTTCCCCACACAGGTAACCGCGCTCACCGGGATCTTTCAGATTCAGTACCGTCTCGGATTCATCGACCGGCCATGGACGCTCTTTTTCCCATACACGGCGATGATGGTCGCCATCTGCATCTTTGTCATGCGTGGCGTCTTCCAGTCGGTCCCCAAAGAAATCTTCGATGCGGCCAGAATCGACGGCGCCGGATCGCTGCGCATTT
>JBFWRO010000279.1:0-4918 GCA_050248865.1 Thermomicrobiales bacterium
TCCGCGGTACTCGCAGATGAACCAGCGGAAGTGCGAAGAGGTGGGCTGATCCAGTGGACGGTTACTCGTGCCAATCTCGAACGAGCACCTGTGACACAGCGCTGGCTTTCAGTCACTCATTGCCGGCACGGTCGCGCAGGTAGGTGAATGAATCCGGTGCGGCCAGTCGCTTCCTCCGGCTGGCCACCATTACTGCCTGGAGTGTGCCGCAGCTCACCACATCAGTACTGCTCGCCCGACTCCCTCACGTAGCACCGTCCCTCACAGTCTGGGTACGCCTGATTGCACAGCACGGCCAGCTCGTGTCCCGTGTACCAGCACGGTTGGCACCCGCCGTCGAACACCCCTTGCCAGCATTGACCGTACGGTCCACCAGGGATGGATCCCATGTCTTTGTTGTACCCCATCACATACGGCCGCCAGCAGGTGGTGAGATCGGGGCAGTCGTCAATGAACAGCGAGGCATGCGCGAACTCCGCGGGGAGCCGTGCTTCCACCTGGTCTCTGGAGAGCGAAGCGAGACCCTCGCCCGCGTACCCTTCGAGGAGTTCCGCGCCGTAGGTCAGCGTGTTGCTTTCTTCGTCATAAACCGGATCGATCAGTTCTAGCACCACAACGCCGTCCCCGGCGGCGAATTCCCCAACTAGCGCCGCGTTGGGCGGGTTGACCGGTGTAAATCCCAGCGTTTCGAGAAAGACTTGCGTTGGCACAACGCCCACGATTCGATCGGGGCGATCGGAGAAGTAGATCGTCTGGCCACTATGCCCCTCGAGCGTAAGCAGGTAACTCGCTCCGCCCCCCGGCACGGGCGTGCCATCAACAGTGGGCGTGCCGACCCCTGGATTGAACTCCGCCCGCCCAAGCAGTGCGGTTTGAACGAACATGAAGACCGGCTTTTCCCCTGGTTGCGGGGTGCCTTCCGGGGTAGCATCCTGAGCTGATACAAGGTCGGCATTGGGCAGAACCAAACCGGCCGCGGCGATCCCGAGGGCGGTGCGTCGAGAAACCCGTTTGCCGAGGCTGCGGGTCAATTGGTCGAAACGCGAAGCATCCATGATCGATCTCCTTTCAGGCAAAATTTCATTAACTTCAAAGATAGCGAGTGCGCAGTCCCGGGCGTGACTTATGTCAGTGCTTGGTTGTGGCAAATCTATGTCAGGCGCTCCCAGGGCAGAGCGCCTATCGTGCGATGGCGGAACAGGGACCTGGCGACGATCCCCGGAAGGTAAGCTCCTTCATCCTGCCCGGTAAAGGTCGTGGCAGGCCAGGCAATCCGTGACGAGACTACGACGAGCGCCCCACCGCGAATGACTCTCGCCGGTCGGCGTGCTACCGGGCGCGGGGTGTTATGCGCTATCCGACCACGCACTGACAGAAATTACCCAAGCTGAACAGGCAGCCATACTCGCTTGCGCACTTCACCAGCAGCTCGTCGACTGTCCAGGCATGCTTGCGGGGCACGCAACCCCGGTTCGAAAAGGTTCCAGCACTCTTCGCGGCTCCCCACATCACGGGTGAGGTGGGCCGACATGCCAGATGAGGCAGGCGCCGTCGCCTGAGCCAACGAAGCAGCCATAGCGATCCGCGCACATTTGCTCGAGCTGGCCATACGTCCAGGAGTCCTTGCACGGCACACAATCAAACGCCAAGAGGTTCCAGCATGTCTCGTAGGGCCCGCCCGGGATGGGACCGAGAGGGCAATAGGACCCTTCGCAGTAGTCGTAGTACTCGTAACGACTCTCATAACAGTCGATGACACTCGGGCAGTCGTCGATGAACAGCGCCGCCGGACCGAACTCCGCCGGCAGCCGCTCCACGACTTGGTCGCGCGTCACCGCTTCAAGGTTCTCGCCTGCGAAGGTCTGCAGCCCCTCGACGCCGTAGGTTAGCGTGCTCTTCTGAGGGTCATAGGCCGAAGTGATCAGCTCGAGCACGACCACGCCCTGGCCAGCCTTGAACTCGGCCACTAGAGCGGCGTTGGGCGGGTTCGCGGGCGAAAAGCCCAGCCCCTCGAGAAAATCCTGAGTGGGAGCGGTACCCACAATGCGGTCGGGGCGGTCGAAGAAATAGATCGTCTGGCCGCTGTGGCCTTCCAGGGTGAGGAGGTAGCTGGCCCCACCCCCCCGGCGCCAGGGTACCGTCGGCGGCTGGGGTGCTGGCGGCGGGATTGACCTCGCCTCGGCCAGAGGCCGCGGTTTGCACAAAAAGGAAGACTAGGTCTTCTCCCGTGCCTTCCGGCGTCGCTACCGGCGTCGCCTCCTGCGTAGCGGCGCGTTTACTGAAGGCAAAACCAAGCCCGGACAGCGAGGCAGCGAGCGCGGTGCGGCGGGAGGTCCGGGAGCCGACAAAGCGTGTCAACTAGTCGAATCGAATGGCATCCATGGACGGCCCCTTTCAGGAAGCATTGCGGTCATGCCAACTTTAGGCAGCGCGCAATCTCAGGCGTGACGTGGGGCAGCCACGAATCGTCGCAAATCCGTCTCAAGCGGGCTCACTGACATCCGAGTCGTCATCAATGGCGAAGCCGCAGAAGATTCCGGCTGGTTGCTGATACTATCTTCAGGAACTATGACAACATCGTTTCTCCTCTCCATCGACGGCGGACAAACCTCGACCAGGGCGATGATCGCCTCCGTCGACGGAACGGTCCTTGGCACAGGAACTGGCAATCCAACCGTCCATTATCTCAGCGAAGGTGGGACCGAAAAGAACCGTATCTCGCTACATGGGGCGATGCTCGCCGCGCTGAAAAACGCGGGCGTCGACCCCGGCGACATCGTCGCGGTGGGCATGGGCAGCACCGGCGTCGACCCTCAGGGCGAAGAAGTCTCGGTGATTCACCAGATCATCCAGGAAGTCGTGCCGACGCGGAACATCCAGGTGACGACCGATACCTACACCAACCTGATGGGCGCATCAGGTGGCGAACCGGGCATCGTGGTCATCGCTGGTGGCGGCGCCATCGGCTATGGGATCGATAAAAACGGCCGCACCGCCATCAGCAATGGCTTCGGCTACTGGCTCGGTGACGAAGGCAGCGCGTTCTGGATTGGTATGCAGGCCATCGATCTGGCGTGCCGAGCGAGCGACAGGAGAGACGAGCCAACGGCGCTGGAACAGATCGTTCTCGATCACTTCGGCCTGAAACAGATGCGCAAGCTGCCCCGCATCGTTTATCGCGCCGGTTTCGAGCGCCAGCAGATATCGTTTCTCGCACCAAAGGTCGCAAGAACAGCGCACGAAGGTGAAGCCGCTGCCAAATCGATATTCGACCGGGCGGCGAAGGAACTGGCCCTGACCGCGGCTGGCATCCTCCGGCAGCTCTACTCGCCAGGTGACCCCGCCGACGTCTATCCAACCGGCGGTGTCTTTTCGGAGACTGGGCTTGTCAGGCTACCATTCGAAACAGAATTGGCAGCCCTGTGGCCTGAAGCAACCGTGCGGAAACCACGCTTTCCGCCGGCCGTAGGCGGATTGATCGTCGCCGCCCGGCTGTTTGGCACGAAGCTCGATCAGCGGTTTCTTCGTCAATTGGAGATCTCGCTCACCGCGTCAGGAACCTCAACCGGTTCCGCGGATAGGCCTCAAGGCTCATCTGGGTGACTGCCCAGAATGGCCAAAACCTCTTGTCTCAGAATTGGCGCATGCCGAACAGCGGCGGTCCAGACAGTCTCCAGCTCGATCGTGTCATAGCCATGCACTATCCGGTTTCGCATACCGATGATGTTTCGTCTGTCTGTAACCGTCGAGGCGACGTCCGGATCGTTTTCGTCTACACGTTTCAGTGCTTCCGCGATTGTGATGAAAAGTCGCTCGGTGCTTAACTGTAGAACTCGTGTGCCTCGATATTCCTCCAACGATATACCGTCAAGGATGGCATCGATTTCGTTGCAGGCATCGACGATGTCAAGCAGCGATTGAGCTGTCCGCTGATGCAAACAGTACCTCCCGAGTTGGCGCAATGCTGTTCAGAAACCGGGGTTTCAGGCGTTCTTCAGACACGAGATCGACGGAACGGCCCAGCAGTTCCTCGAGAGAACTCGCGAAGCCCATGTACCGTAGAAACATGTCTCCGCCCGTCTGAAACGTCGCGATGAAATCAAAGTCGCTCCGCTCAGGATCGAATTCCGGAGTATTGGCCGAGCCAAACAGTTCGAGTTTTGCCACCCCGTAAGTTTTGCAGAGCTCAACAATCGCTAGCATATGCTGTTCGATGATCTGGTTCATGTCGTGGACTCCACTTTCTCGTTGACCTCTATGAATTGTCACATTTCAAGGCTTGGGTCTCAATGCCGATCGGAATTCAGACAAGCGATACGTATTCAGCACATCGCCTGCTTCCAGCCACCCTCGGCGCGCCTGAGCGATTCCGTGCCGCATCAGGTCGTAGCCGATGGTGCGGTGGGCATCGGTGTTGATGACGAATTTCGCGCCGAGACTCTTCGCGAACTTGGCGGTTCGGTCGTCGATATCGAGGCGATGGGGATCGGCATTGATTTCGAACGCCACCCCCGCGTCGACCGCTGCCTTGCATATCCGCTCGAAGTCGAGATCGATGCCATCACGCTGGGTCAGCAGCCGTCCGTGCAAATGACCGAGGATCCGCACATGCGGATTGGCGATCGCGCGCAGCACCCGCTCCGTCTGCTCATCTCGAGACAGGTCAAAGTGGGAGTGCACGGAGGCGATGACGACCTCCAGTTCGGCGAGGGCGTCGTCAGGCTGGTCGAGAGAGCCATCCCTGAGAATGTCGACCTCGTTGCCATGCAAGATGGTGATCTGGGGCAACGCCCGCTGAACTGACTCAATCTCGACCGCTTGCTGGCGGAGTTGCTCGGGGTTCAGGCCTCTCGTCATTGCCAGTCGCGGTGAGTGGTCGGTGATGGCCAGGTATTCGTACCCGCGATCCATTGCCGCG
>JBFWRO010000280.1:0-4916 GCA_050248865.1 Thermomicrobiales bacterium
TGGTATCATTCAAGAAATCCTGGCCGTGTCGCCTGCTCTATCGATCGTGTGAGTTCGGTCAGGAATCAGCCAGCTGTTTCATGGCGTCGACCAGACCCTGGACGGACGAGGCCGATTTCTCCAGTGCTGCCTGCTCGTCCGCAGTGAGGTTGAGCTGCACGATGTGTTCCAGACCTGCCGAACCGAGTTTGACTGGCACGCCAACAAACAGACCTTCGATGCCATATTCGCCCTGAAGCAGAACACTGCACGGCAAGATGCGTTTCTTGTCGAGGAGGATCGAGTCGACCATTTCAACGGTCGACGTGCCCGGGGCGTAGTAGGCACTTCCAGTCTTCAGCAAACCGACAATTTCGGCCCCGCCATTGGCAGTTCGTTCTTCGATCGATTTGACCCGATCGGCGGCAAGGTACTCGGTGATCGGAATGCCAGCGATCGTTGAATAGCGGGAAAGTGGCACCATCGTGTCGCCGTGGCCGCCAAGCACCATGGCCGAGACGTCCTGCACTGAAACACCGGCTTCCATGGCAATAAAGGTCCGGAAACGCGCTGAGTCGAGGACGCCAGCCATGCCGATCACGCGTTCCCGCGGAAATCCAGCGGCATCGAAGGCCACATGACACATCGCGTCGAGCGGGTTGGATACGACAATGATTATCGCGTCCGGCGACGAAGAGACCACTTGCCTGGTTACCGATCCGACAATACCCATGTTGGTCTTGAGAAGATCGTCGCGGCTCATGCCCGGTTTTCGGGCAATGCCGGAGGTGATGACCACGACATTCGAACCGGCAGTGTCTTCATAGCCGTTGGCGCCAACGAGATTGGAGTCGAATCCCATCAGTGGACCGACCTGCATCAGATCCAGAGACTTTCCCTGTGGCAGCCCTTCGACGATGTCGACCATCACGATGTCGGCGTAGTCGCGCAACGCAAGCATCTGGGCGACCGTTCCCCCGACCATTCCGGCCCCGACGACAGTGACTTTTGGACGATTGCTCACAGTTGCTGCTCTCCCGCTGTATGGCTTGCAGATGAACCCTGAGGCACGGAAACAGATTCCCTGCCGGGGCTGATAGTATAGGGGGCCATACTGGAAACTCGCGCTTCCTTACCGGACAATCGAGACTGGACGGCGGTTTTCGTGGCAATCGAGGTGCCTTTCGGCAGAACTCACATTCCGGTCATTTGTCCTGACTGGATTACTCCTCGCGTGCTGGTGAGTGGAACGTTGCCAGTCTCGAAGGAGGCAGGCCAGTTGGTGCGTGATGCGCTTGCGAACCCGCTAGGGTCACCGGCGCTACGGGACCTCGCCCAGGGAAAGCAATCAGTAGTCATCGCGGTCACTGATGCCACCCGGGAGTGTCCTGACTATCTCCTGGTGCCGCCGATGTTGAAAGAACTCGAAGCGGCGGGCGTGATTGCTGAAGATATCACCATCCTTGTCGCCGTCGGCACCCATCGGGCCAGCACCGAAGCGGAAAAACGCGAAAAGCTCGGCGGTGATATCGTCGATCGGTACCGAATCCTGGACCACGATCCGTACAGCCCTGCCGATCTGGCCACGATCAGTGCATCGGTCGACGGCCAACCGGTGCAGCTAAACAGGATCGTCATCGAGGCGGACCTGGTTCTGGCAACGGGCAGGGTTGAACCGCATCAATATGCCGGGTACAGCGGCGGTGGGAAGACGGTGGCCATTGGTTGTGCGGCAGAGCCCGTCATCGCGTACACCCACGGCCCGGCCATGCTCGACCGCCCTGGAACCCGGCTCGGCGTGCTAACCGGCAACCCCTTTCAGGAGGCCGTGCGATCCATCGCGCGGGCCGCCGGCGTGGCTTTTGTGGCGAATTGCGTCCTCGACGACCATGGGCAGATTGTTGCCGTCGCGTATGGTCATCCGGAGGTCGTTCAGGATGCTCTGGCGAAGACCGCGGAAGCGCTGTATGTGTCGGAGATCCCCGAACAGGTCGATATCGCCGTTGCCGGAGTCGGCTATCCGAAGGACCAGAACGCCTATCAGGCCAGCCGGGCTGCCAGTTACCTCGTCTACGCTCCGACACCGGTTGTTCGTCCGGGAGGAGTCATCATCGTTCCTGCGGCCTGCCCGGAAGGACCTGGAGAAGGAACCGGCGAGCAGCGCTTCTTCTCGGCGATGTGCGAACCGCGGCAAAACTTCCTCGCGAGAATGCGGGAGGGGCCATTTCAGCCGGGAGAGCAGCGAGCCTACATCATGGCCCGGATCCTGGAAACAATCTCGGTGATCTTTGCGGGAGTCATCGATCCCGAACCACTCGAGGCAATGGGGTTCCGTACAGCGCCGTCGCTGGAAGCGGCGTGGGAGCTGGCGGGAGAGATCGCCGGTCGACCGGCAACGGCACTGATCGTTCCGCATGCACTCCTCACAATGCCGGTTGTCGCCAGTGCCAAAGAAATCTGATGATCGACCTGCACTGCCATGTCCTGCCCAACGTGGATGACGGATCGTCCTCTGTCTCGGAAAGCGCTGAAATGTTCCGGCTGTATCGATCCTTCGGATTCGATACCGTCGTGGCGACGCCTCATGTATCCGGCGACCTCTCCTCCGGCTATCGGGAGCGGATCGAAGTCGCCAGAGACGCCATCGAGGACGCCGCCGCCGATGCTGGCATCGCTCTCGAGATTGGTTTCGAGATCATGCTCGATCCAGCGCTGGAGATGCGGCTCGATCAGGGTGCGGCGTTGTCACTCGGCTCGTCTCGCGCGGTTCTTGTCGAAGTCCCATTTCTCAACTGGCCGACGTTCACCGAGGACGTGATCTTTGCACTCCAGCTTGCCGGATATCGCCCGATTCTTGCGCATCCTGAGCGGTACGAAGGCGTTCAGGCGCGGCCTCAACTCGCGTTCGAGCTCTGCAAACGAGGCGTGGTGCTTCAGCTGACGTACGCGAGCTTCGCAGGCGTTCTTGGCAAGACAGTGCAACGATGCGCCGAACGACTCCTCGAGGTGGATGGCGCCGTCATTCTTGCCAGTGATGCTCATGGTTCTGGCCAGCGGCTCAGAGCGATCCCGGACGGACTTCGTCGTATCGATGACCTTATCGGTACGGAGAGGCTGCACCAGCTCGCTCGTGAGGTCCCACTTGCGCTCCTCCGAGATGCCGCGCTACCTGAGTATCCAGCGCGAGAATCTGATGCGATCCGGGGAGGAAAACGTGGTTGGTTTCATCGTGGCCGATGACCCCGTGCACGCATGTTGTGATAGAATTTGGGGCTGAGCGGCAGGACTCGTTCCCCGATAGCTCAATGGTAGAGCGCCCGGCTGTTAACCGGTAGGTTCTAAGTTCGAATCTTAGTCGGGGAGCCAGATCAAGCGCCGGGATCTTTCAGGTCCCGGCGCTTTTTGATGCGCGGACGGCATGTGCGAGGAGCGATGACAGTGGCGGATTTCTTTCGAAACTACATTGGTGGGCGGTGGGTCGAATCAGCAAGCGGCGAGCGATTCGAGCGTCGCAACCCTGCAAATGGCGAGCTCATCGCGGAGTACACGAAGAGCACTCCGGCGGATGTCGATGCCGCCGCGACTGCGGCCGCTGAAGCGTTCAAATCCTGGCGGCTGTACCCGGCGCCGAAACGAGGAGAGCTCCTGTACAAGGCGGCTCAATTGCTGCAGGAGCGAAAAGAACAGTTCTCCCGGGAGATGACCGAGGAGATGGGCAAGGTCATCAGCGAGGCCCGCGGCGACGTTCAGGAAGCAATCGATATGACCTACTACATGGCCGGCGAAGGCCGTCGTTTGTATGGTCAAACCAGTCCATCGGAGCTTCCCAGCAAATTCAATATGTCGGTGAGGAAGCCGATCGGCGTTGCCGGAATCATTACGCCCTGGAACTTCCCGATGGCCATTCCGTCCTGGAAGATCACGCCAGCGCTTATTGCGGGAAACACCGTCGTGTTCAAACCGGCGTCGTTCACTCCGCGGATGGCGGCGCGCTTTGTCGAGGTGCTCGAAGAGGCAGGGATCCCGGGTGGCGTCGTCAATCTGGTGATCGGCGGGGGCGGCGATGCCGGCAATGCCGTGGTCGAACACCCGCTTGTCGATCTGATTTCCTTCACGGGGTCGACCGACACCGGCATCGGCGTCGCGGAACGAGCTGCGCGGCTCAACAAGCGGTGCTCTCTGGAAATGGGCGGGAAAAACGCCATCGTGGTCATGGACGACGCAGACATCGAGCTTGCGGCGGATGGGATTCTGTGGAGCGCGTTCGGAACCTCAGGGCAGCGCTGCACGGCCGGTAGCCGCGTCGTCGTCCATCGCCGTGTTCAGAGCCAGCTCGTCGACCGGTTGGTGGAGCGGGCCGGAAGCATGACACTGGGCGACGGTCTCGACGAGACCGTGCAGATTGGCCCAGTGGTCAGCAGATCACAGCTCGACACGGTTGCCGGTTATGTCGAAATTGGCAAGGGAGAGGGAGCCAGCCTGGCTGCAGGCGGCAGCATCGCCACTTCCGGCGACCTCGCCGGTGGGTTTTTCCACGAGCCGACGATCTTTGACAATGTGCGTGCAGACATGCGCATCGCCCAGGAAGAGATTTTCGGGCCAGTGAACTCGGTCGTTCCTGTTGAGTCTCTGGACGAAGCGATCGAAGTTGTGAACGGGGTGAGGTACGGACTCTCTGCCTCGATTTTCACCCAGGACGTAAACAATGCCTATCGGGCAATGCGGGACATCTTCACCGGCATTCTCTACGTCAATGCCGGCACGATCGGCGCGGAGATTCACCTGCCTTTTGGAGGCACCAAGGCGACCGGAAACGGTCATCGGGAAGCTGGAACCGCCACGCTCGACTTCTACACCGAGTGGCAGAGCATTTACGTGGATTACAGCGGACGGTTGCAGCGAGCGCAGATCGACAATCAGTAAACGCGCGACCGAAT
>JBFWRO010000281.1:0-4913 GCA_050248865.1 Thermomicrobiales bacterium
CATGGGAACTCCTCGCATACAGCAGCAACAGAACACCCCGTCGATGCGTTGTCCACCACGATGATTTCGTGGACACCCGCAGCCATGGCCAATGCTTGCAGCGTTCTGCGCAGCGATTCACATCGGTCGCGGGTAATGATGACAACAGTGGCTACACCGGCAGGCCGATTGGTTCGCGAGCGAAGATTGTCTGCTGCGGATCGCCATTCATTCTGCCAAGCGGCAGCTCCGGAGGGCGTAATCGAGTCACTCATCACAAGAAAAAGACGCGATGCCGCACTGCCCCGCGAAGCCGCCAGAAAACGCTGATTGGCGGTATCAATGCGGAGGTCACGACCATGGATGCAACGTGGGCTGGGCTCCGTGAGGTTTCACGCAGACGAAGCCAGGCGAAGCGCAGTGTTGACAGGATCCACAAGACCGCCGAAAAGGCGCCCCATCGTCCCCCGCGGCCGACCCGTAGAACCATACCGAGGAGCCCCAAGATCGAGAGATAGTAGCCAAAGGGCGGATATTTCTGAATTTGCTGCCGGTATCGGCCACGGTGTTTCTTGAAGAGGAGCGCATTGAACTCGCTCTTGCGCTGTTGCATCAGGCTGATCCAATGAGGCGCGGGACGAACGGGATGAATGACGATGGACTCAGGTGCTCGGACGATCGAAAACCCGTGGTCCAGCAGCCGGAAATGGAGATCGGAGTCCTCTCGCCAAGCGTGCGTGAAACGCTCGTCGAACCGCCCCACCGCACGGAAGACGTCTCGTCGAACGAAGCAGTTCGCGGTTGCGAACTCAGCCTGGCTCAGGCGAGCCGCGTCTCGTTCGTAGTCCACAGGTGGCGTGGAGGAAACCGGGACGTGAATGCAACCGGAGACCGCGTCGGCTCCGTCCTCGATTGCAGCGATTCCTGCGGAGAGCCATTCTGGGTGAGCGATGGTATCGTCATCCGTGAAGGCGAGAATGGCTCCCTTTGCGACATGCTCGGCGGCATTTCTTGCTGCAGCCGGCCCTTGTGACGCCACGACGGGTAGATAGACAACAGTCGGACCGCCGTGTTGTCGCGAGTTCCTTGCGACTTTGGAGACGACCGCTTTCACCGTCGGATCCGCCGCGTCATCGGCGACGATCACCTCGAATTCGTCCGCCGGGAATCGCTGTGCCACCACGGCATCGAGGCTTCGCTCGAGAAGCTCTACTCTTCGAAACGTGGGGATGATGACCGACACGCAGAGGCTCATGCGCGCTGACATTTTTCAAGTACAAACGGTCCGATCACCAGCGCATCGAGCGGGGAAGTCCAGAAGCACTCGACCGCATCACGTGGGGAGCAGACGATCGGTTCGCTGCGTGTGTTGAAGGATGTATTCACAAGGACGGGGACGCCCGTCTGCTTTTCGAATGCCAGGAGAAGATCGTAATAGATCGGGTGCTGCTGCCGGTTGATCGTTTGTATTCGCGCCGTGCCGTCGACATGGCGGACGGCCGGAATGCGATCGGCCTGCTCTGGACGAACGTTATAGAGGAACAGCATGTACGGTGATCGTTCAGCCCCTTCGAACCATTCCGCGGCGCGGTCCTCGAGCACCACAGGAGCGACGGGACGAAAATCCTCCCGGTCCTTGATGTCGTTGAGGCGCTCCTGCATTGATGGATTGATCGGTGAGGCGAGAATCGAGCGAGATCCAAGCGCCCTCGGCCCGAACTCCATGCGCCCCTGGAACCAGCCAATAACCTTATCGGCGGCCAGCATTGCGGCCGCTTCAGACAGCACATCGTTTGCGCGACGGTAGGGGACCTTCGACCACTGCAAGAAGCTCTCGATGGCCGCATCGTCGAAGCCGGGACCAAGATACGCGTGCTCCATTCGCCAATCTCGGGACAGCGTATTGCGTTCCCGCGCGTCGACCCAAAGGGCTGCGCCGAGAGCCGTTCCGGCATCCCCCGCCGCTGGCTGAATCCACACCCGGTCAAAGGGGCCCTCATCCCGCAGGCGCGCATTCATGACGCAATTGAGAGCCACACCTCCTGCCATGCAGAGATCGCTCATGCCGCTGGCGCGATGAAGCCAATCGGCGAGCTCGAGTACCGTTTCCTCGAGCGCGACCTGAAGGGAGTGGGCAATGTCGAAATGCGCCTGTTCCAGCGGCTCGCCGCGCTTCCTTGCCGGACCGAGAACTTCGTTGACCGCCTCGCTATCGACCCGATAGCACCCGTCGGGCCGAACGTCAATGATGCTGCGGAAGCAGTTCAGGAACGTTGGTTTGCCATATGACGCGAGTGCCATGACTTTATATTCGTCTGACGAGTGGAGGAAGCCCAGATGCGTCGTCACGCGCTCGTAGAGAATGCCGAGCGAGTCCGGATAATTGACTTGCCCTATTCTCTCGATCGACGATCCATGGCCAATACTGTAGGTGGTCGTTGCCCTTTCACCTCTTCCGTCCAACGTGAGCACGGCTGCCTCATCCATCGGCGAAGCAAGAAAGGCGCTGGCCGCATGAGCGAGATGATGTTCGACGAAGTGCCAGTCAGCGATCCCATCGAGCGCATATCCGCGAAATCGCCGTTCCAGATGATGCGGAACGCCGGCGGCCAGGTGTCTCGGCGCATTGACGATCGACGCCAGGAACAGAGGATCCCACACACTTTCCCAATCGCCCGAGGCCGGATTTTTGCTCGGTTCCAGGGGCAACGAAATGCTCTCGTTGCCCTTGCGTGTGCCGAGCAGAAGCCCTGGATCGAACGAATAGGCCACGTGGTCGATGTTTATGAGGTCGATTCCTGCTTCTCGCAGGCAATAGTCGATAGCGTGGAAGGGCAGCTCATAGGTAGAGAACGGAATCGGACGCTTTCCATGCTTGATGCGGGTAAAGCGTTCCTCTTCAGCGGCCGCGACGACGTATCCGTCCCGGACCAGGCATGCGGCGGTATCATGGTAGGCGGCGTTGATCCCAAGCGTGTACATTGATCGTTTCCCCGCAATCTATTCGTTGATCGCGATGACCGAGTCAGGCGCGTGAGGCGCCGGCGTCCGCGGCCCACACAATCAATCCATTGGAAATTGGGAGTCGTCATGCAACTCTCCACCAAGTAAAGAGATCAGCACAATTCATGCCGCACATCAGACACATCGAAGACTTCTTGATGGACAGGGAGTGAGATTAGCGGCGGGGATTGCGCGCAAGCCTGAGGTGACGACGGGGCACCCCGAGGCGAAAGCGTTCGATTTGCGCAGATTCGGGTTTCCTTCGCTGCAGCTCAGATCCGAGTTCGCGACAGGATGCACAAGGAAGGCGTGCTTCATCAGCACGCCGAACCTTTAGACGGCCATGGGGGTCACTGAGTTCGCCAGCAACCGGCCATGTGGTCGTCGATCATGCCGGCCGACTGCATGTGGGCGTAGCAGATGGTGCTGCCAACGAAGGTGAATCCGCGCTTTTTCAGGTCTTTGGACATCGCGTCTGACTCGGGGCTTGTGGCCCGGTAATCCGCCTCGGTGGCCGGTCGCATGACGATCGGCTGGCCGCCGACGAAACGCCAGAGGTAGTCGCTGAACGATCCTTCTTCCTCTTGTATACGGAGGTACGCTCTGGCGTTCTTCACCGATCCTTCGACTTTCAGGCGGTTGCGAATAATGCCCGCGTCAGCCATCAATCGGGCAATATCATCTGGTCCATAGTTCGCAATCCGCTGGGGATCCCAGCCTTCGAAGGCCCGCTCGAAGTTGTCGCGCTTGCGCAGAATGGTGATCCAGGCCAGACCTGCCTGAAAGCCTTCGAGCATCAGCAAGCGGAACATGGTCTGATCATCGTGTATCGGCACGCCCCATTCTTCGTCGTGGTACCGCTCGTAGAGCTCGTCGCCCGCGCACCAGCTGCATTTCGGCCGACCGTCGAGTCCTGCAACAACCGTCACACTTCTACCCACCCTCTGTCAGTCGTCCTACGTACATCTACGCAACCTGCACAGACGAATATCACCGGGAAATACGCGATTGTAGACATGGAATCGTCTCATTGCTTCCCTATCATAGTGACAGTGAGGTGAGGGAACGTAAGACGAAACCCAAACCACACAGGCAGTGAGCCCCGAGAGGCTGCTGGGTAATCGATTGGCGGCGACTGCCTGAGTCGCAATGGACTGTATGCGAAGAGGAAGGAAAGGAACCTAAGATGATCGCAGTAGCAGAAGCCACAACCGCTCTGGAAACACGGAAAATCGATTCGGAGAAGGTGGCGCTTTTTGTGGTCTGGCCGAAGCCGGAAACGGCACCGGCATCACCGGCGCTGATCATGACGACCAGACCCAATGCCATTTTCGAGGAAGGCTTTACCTGGGAAGACGCCGCGTGGCAATAATCTGAAATCCTCATTCTCTCCCAATTCCCCTGACCGGGCAGCGCCAGCCACGCTGCCCGGTTCCCTTTTCCAGAAGAACGCGTGAGTCCTTCTCTGGTGAGATGCCAGTTCGGGATTTGGCACACATTGTGCAATGAAGAGCGTACACGTCCATGTTGGACGTTGGGGAACATTTCTGGAGGGAAAAGCAACGATGGCAACCGCGACGAAATCCACATCCACGAAATCGAGCAGCGACACAATGGAGAATGCGCTCGACCTCCTGATTCACGAGATGGCCGACATCCGCAACGCTGAGGAGACGATCCTCGATATGCTGAAAAAGGCCGCCAGCGCCGCCACGAACGACGAGCTGCGGAAAGGTCTCGAAGCGCATCGCGAGCAAACGCAGGGTCACCTGGAGAACGTCGATGCCGCGTTCAAGGCCCTCGGCGTCAAGCCTCAGGAAGTCGAGTGCAAAGGCGCGAAGGGTCTCAAAGCAGAGCTGGACGAAGCGGTGAAGGAGAAGCCAGCGGCCGAAGTCCTCGATGTGATGATCGCCGGTGGCGCGGCGAAGACC
>JBFWRO010000282.1:0-4911 GCA_050248865.1 Thermomicrobiales bacterium
TGGTTCGTGTATTTGCCAATGGCTCGCTCGAAGTCGTGGTTCCCGATCTCATGCTGCCGAACGGCATCGCATTTGATGACGCTGGGAACCTCTACATCGCCGCTGGAACCGTGACTCCTCCGGGCGCTGGGCCTGCTGGAGTGGTCCTGCGCGTGGATGGAGTTGCGTCACCCGCGTAATCGAGAGCGGCTTCTCTGAAAGCTCGAGGGGACAGGGGCGCACAAGCGCCCCTGTTTCGCTTTGGCGAGGATTTCATCGCCAAAATCCACCTGCGGATTGCTCAGACAGAGAAGCTCTCTGCCGGCTCTTCCCGCTCAGCGAAGTCGTTCCCGGCTGAAACGATCTCGATCCGGTCGATGCGTAGCCCGTCGAGCGCCGCAACCCGGAACCGGTGACCGTTGGCGCGCACTTCGTCACCGACTTCCGGTTTTCGGCCGAGTTGCCCGAAGACGAAACCGCCCAGCGAGTTGTAATACTCGTCCTCGATATGCGTGCCAAAGCGCTCGTTGACCTCGCCGATCGAGAGCAGGCCGCTGACCCGGGTCACGCCATTTCCGAGATCCTCTGCGTCGATTTCGCCAGGCTCGAACTGATCCCGGACATCGCCAACCAGCCGCTCCAGCACATCTGAGAGCGAGACAAGACCGGCGGTACCGCCATATTCATCGACAACGAGGGCAATATGCTGACGGCGCGCTTTCATCGTCGCCAGAAGTTCATCGAGCGGGGTGCGCACGGAGACGAACACGGCCGGTCGCACATGGCGGCGGAGATTGAACGTTTCCCGATTCCCTCGCACCTGCTGGGTGAAGAGATCCCGGGTGTGAAAGACACCCGTAAGATCGTCCAGGTCGTCGCCATAGACGGGAAATCGCGTGTGGCCAGACGCCGCCACCAGCTCGGCTATCTCGTCGAGCGTGGCGGTGACCGGGAGCGCAAGCATCTCCGTGCGCGGCACCATCACTTCGTCGGTCTCGACCTCGGCGAAACCAAAAACGCGCTCGATCATCTCCTGCTCGCTCGCATCGAGATACCCCTCGTTGCGACTTGCAGTGACGAGCATCTTGAGTTCGTCTTCGGTGTACACCAGAGTATGTTCGTCCTGGCGGCTCAATTTCAGCAGGTCGAGAACCTGATCGGTCAGCCAGTAGAGGAATGCGACATAAGGACGAATCGGCCAAGAGATCGCATGGACGGCCGGCGCAACCGTCAGAATGACCTTCTCGGACCGCTGAATCGCGACCATCTTCGGCACCTGCGAGGCCAGAACGATATGCAGGGTCGTCACCAGCAACAGGGCAATGACTGTGGCGACCACATGGGCGCCAACGGAGGAGTTCGACCCCAGGAGATCGTTGAGCGGAGGTTCGATGAGATGCGCTATCGCCGGCTCTGTCAGCCACCCAAGCGTCAGGCTGGAGACGGTGATGCCGACCTGGCAGGCAGAGATGAAGAGATTGGGATTCGCCAGGACCCGCTCGACAGCCCGTGCCGAGCGACTTCCTTCCTCGGCAAGTTGCTCGATCTGTGTACGCCGAGCGCCAAACAGGGCGAATTCGGCTGCAACGAACACGCCATTGACCACGATGAGGGCGAGGATGGCAAAGAGCTTGAGCGCTTCGTCAAGCATGACGTTGCGCCATCAAACGAACGCCCAGCATTTTCTTGCACAGGCTCTCGCTACCCATGAGGTCATGTGCTGGGAAGGAAAGGTGGCGGCCCCCTGGCCGCCGTTGTTCGCTACCGTCCAGGCTCTTACAGCTCCTGGTGATATGCAAAGAGGCGCTCGCCATCGAGACGACGCAGCTTTTGCAACGCTTCGTTCTCGATCTGGCGCACGCGCTCCCGGCTAATCTCGAGTTTTTCCCCAACTTCGGCCAGGGTGTGCTGGTGGCTGTGGCCGAGGCCAAATCGCAATTGCAGCACCAGACGCTCGCGCGGCGTGAGCGTATCGAGCGCCGCCGCGACGTCCCGCTTGAGCATCGACTCACTGGCCGCCTCGTAGGGCGTCTCTGACACTTCGTCGGCGATCAGGTCGCCAAGGCTGGTTTCATCCTCGCTCCCGATCGGAGTCTCCAGCGAAATCGTTCGCTGCGCCGCCTGAATGATCTGCTGGATCTTTTCGGGCGCCACCGCCATGGCTTCGGCAACTTCCTCGGGAGTCGGCTGGCGGCCAAGCTCCTGGGCGAGCATGTTCAGCGTCTTGCGGTAGCGGGAAATCGAATCACCCATATGGACGGGAAGGCGGATCGTCCGGCTCTGATCGGCAATCGCGCGGGTGATGGCCTGCCGAATCCACCAGGTCGCATAGGTGCTGAAGCGGAAGCCCTTGCGCCAGTCGTATTTCTGCACGGCGCGCATCAGGCCGATATTCCCCTCCTGAATCAGATCGAGGAGAGTCAGACCGCGGTTGACGTAACGCTTGGCGATCGAAACGACCAGTCGAAGATTGGCGCGGACGAACAGCTGGGTGGCAGCCATATCGCCATCCTCGACGCGCTTCGCGAGCTCGATCTCCTGGGCATGGGTGAGGAGCGGCGTTTCGGCGATTTCACGCAAATAGAGCCGCACCGGATCGTTGATAAAATTGGGATCGAGTCGCTGCAGCACGTCGAGGTCACGCTCGAGGTCGACCTCGGGTTCGATCTCCTCAGCGAGTTGGGTCTGGAGTTCCTCGGGAAGCTCCAGCTTCTCCTCGGGCGATGCGGAAACCTCAGCAACGAGATCGTCCAGTTTCTCCACACCATAGGTTTGAATCGAATCACTCATGTGCGCACGCGTCTCCATGCCACCGAATACCGCGTTGTATCCGGCGCTCTATTCCAATTCCGATACTTCGGAGGAAATACCTGACCACTGTTGTACCGCGGAGCGATAGACGTCTGCACCCAGCCATCGTACCCTTCGCGAGTGGCGGTCCAATGAACTCTACGCACAAACCGGGCCGGCTGGTTTGCATCTCAATCGGCGTCTGAGCGCCGCAGCACGGCAAGACTCGGTGGCGCAGGGCCATCGGCGACATTGTGCCGCCTTTCACAAGCTTTGCATTATAGCAGAAAAATCACCGACTTAGAAGGTGTACGTACGCTTCGTTTGTAACCGGGCATGCAGGAGGGCGCCCGGCGGAGTCGCTCTCCGCCGGCGCCAGAGCGTTGCTTCGCGCTATTTCCCGCAACCGCACCCGTGGGAGGTGGGGGCGTTGGCCCCGGTATCGAACGAGTGCCCGCAAGAGCAGGAAGCGACAGCGTTCGGGTTGCGAACGGTGAAACCGCCACCCATCAGAGAGTTCACATAATCGACTTCGGCGCCCTGCAGGTACATGCCGCTGAAACTGTCGACGAGAAGCTTGACGCCTTCAGTCTCGATGACTGTGTCGTCCTCTTCCGCCGTGTCTTCGATGGTCATTCCATACTGGAGCCCTGAACAGCCGCCAGGGGCGACAAAGACCCGCAGCATCTGATCGGGCGTGCCCTGCTCTGCGAGAAAGCTGCGCAGCTGGGAGATTGCCTCCGGAGTCATGGAAATGACAGCGTCGGTCGTAGCAGACATTGGTGGTACATCCTCCAGAATTTCATACAGGCATGTTGCGCGAGGTTCACGTTCCTCGGATCTGCCTTAACTGATAATAGACGGGAAGATGGAGAGTCCGCAACACGGGCTGGCAGTTGCAAGCACGACGCTGCCCCCCAGCAGGAGCGTCATTCGACGGCGATTGTTTGCTTCATGGGGCAGGCATGGCAAGCGCTGCATCGGGTACAACTGTTCTGGCGACTGATGCCAACGGCTCCTCCGGAGAGGTCGAACGTCTCGCAGTCCGCATAGAGGATTCTGAGCAACCGTTGCGGCTCAGCCGCAGATCCTGGATCAGTGGCGCCGTGTATGAATCAGCGCAAGCGCAGTCGATCTCCAACGATCGCAGAGGTATCACGTTGACTGACCACCAAACATCCGCATCGACGCCAGATCCCAATCAGCGCCCGCATATCGCGTTGACCGGCGCCACGGGCTATATCGGCGGCCGGCTTCTGGGCAGACTGGAGGAAGCTGGCTATCGAGTTCGCTGCCTGACGCGCCGTCCCGCGGAGCTTCGACCTCGGCTCGGGCCTCTTTCCACCGCCGTGGAAGCGGACATGCTCAAACCTGAGAATCTCCGTGTGGCCTTACAGGGCACGGACGTCGCCTTCTATCTGGTCCACAGCATGGGATCAGCCGAAGGGTTCGAAGAAAAAGACCGCGTCGCCGCCGAGCATTTTGGGAATGCCGCTCGGGACGCTGGTGTGAAGCGCATCATCTATCTGGGGGGACTCGGGACGACAGATGGGGAGATGTCAGCGCACCTTCGCAGCCGGCAGGAGGTTGGCGAGGTTCTACGGTCCTCCGGCGTCGAGGTCATCGAGTTCCGGGCGTCGATTGTGATCGGGGCGGGGAGCCTTTCCTTTGAAATGGTGCGGTCGCTCGTCGAACGACTTCCGGTGATGGTGACTCCTCGCTGGGTGGCGGTCACCGCGCAACCCATTGCCATCGACGACCTGCTCGAGTATTTGCTCGCCGCTGTGACCCATCCGGAACAGGGCACCCGCATTTACGAGATCGGTGGAGCAGAGCAGGTCTCGTATGGCGAGATCATGCGCGAGTATGCGCGCCAACGGGGTCTCCGGCGCTGGATGCTTCCGGTCCCGGTGCTCTCTCCGCGAGTGTCGAGTCTCTGGCTGGGGCTGGTGACTCCCTTGTACGCACGGGTCGGCAGAAAACTGATCGATAGCATCCGGCACCCAACGGTGGTCCACGACCAGTCAGCGCTCGCAGCATTCCCCGTCGTGCCGGTCGGTCTTTCGGAGGCGATTGCCGCCGCAATTCGAAGCGAGGAAGAGGCGATTGCCGCCACCCGCTGGTCCGATGCTCTTTCCGCCG
>JBFWRO010000283.1:0-4889 GCA_050248865.1 Thermomicrobiales bacterium
TCCAGGTTGTCGTCCAGGAAAGTAGCTCGCCGGGAAGATCGCCTTCCCGGTGGTCATTCCTTACACTCGACGCCGCTTCGGCGGACGGCAGCCGTTATGAGGAATAGGCGTACGGTCGGTGATCGAGATAACCTGTACACCTGCCGACTGCAGGGCACGAATCGCCATTTCGCGACCAGAGCCAGGGCCTTTGACAAACACGTCGACTTGCCGAAGTCCGTGCTCCATTGCTCGACGCGCCGCCGCTTCGGCAGTAACCTGGGCTGCATAGGGAGTGCTCTTGCGAGATCCCTTGAACCCGTTCGAACCAGCACTCGACCACGAAATCACATTCCCAGCTGGGTCAGTGAGCGTAACGATTGTGTTATTGAAGGTGGCGAGGATGAAACCCTTTCCGCGAGGAATGTTCTTGCGGTCTCGACGCCGAATCCGCGTCTTGCCCTTCGCCTGCCCACCACGCCGTCGCTCAGACATATCTCATCAAATCTCCTTCGACACCACCCAGCCGATATCAGAACCGGCGCATTACGATGTATTTCTGTTACTTCTTCCGAATACCCACACCGCGTCGGGGACCCCGGCGTGTGCGCGCGTTCGTGCGGGTCCGCTGACCTCGCACTGGCATGCCCCGTCGGTGCCGAAGGCCGCGATAACAGCCGATATCCATCAGGCGCTTGATATTGAGTGACACCTCTCGGCGGAGATCACCCTCTACCCGCATCTCCTTTTCGATGATCTCGCGGAGCTTGTTCACCTCATCGTCCGTGAGATCTTTCACACGGGTGTCCGGACTGACTCCAGTCCTCTCGAGCAAGCTCTGACTTGTGTGGAGCCCAATACCGTAGATGTACGGAAGGGCGGCCTCAACACGCTTTTCCCTTGGAAGATCTACACCAGCGATTCTTGCCATGCTTTGTTTCCTGCTTTTTATCCCAAACGCGCGGAAAAGACCCGACGGGTTTATCCCTGTCGCTGTTTATGCTTCGGATTCGTACAAATAACCCGAATCACGCCATGACGACGGATGATCCGGCAACGATCGCATCGTCTCGTAACGGATGCTGCGACTTTCATGCGTTGCCCACGCTTTCCAGATTCACTGCCCTGTCAGGAGCAATAGCCAGTTTAGCCCATACAATGTGGCCCGGGAGGACAGGCCGACGCCCGCACATGCGTGCGCCAGACAGACCACTATACCACAACTGCGATTCTCGGCGTCAGGATTTCGGGCGCACCCTCGGTGATCGCAATCGTGTGCTCGAAATGGGCGGATCTCTGGCGATCGGCGGTAATCACGGTCCAGCCGTCATCCAGCGTCTTCGTCTCATCTCCACCGATATTGACCATCGGTTCGATGGCAATCGTCATTCCGGGTCGCAGGCGAACACCGTCAGCTGCCCGGCCATGGTTGGCCACATGTGGCTCTTCCCACATTTCACGACCGATGCCATGCCCTCCATATTCCCGCACGAGCCCATAGCCCGCGGACGTCACCATCGATTCGATGGCCTGGCCGATCGCGCCCAGACGGCTGCCGCCCCTTGCAGCGGCAATGCCCGCATAGAGGGACCGCTCGGTAATCTCCAGGAGATCCTTGCTTTGCTGATCGATCGCCCCGACGGGATACGTCCAGGCCGAATCAGCATGGAACCCATCGATCGCCGCTCCGACATCGATTGAGATAATGTCTCCCTCTTTGAGGACTTTCTTGCCAGGGATACCATGCACGATCTCTTCATTGACCGAAGCACAAATGCGGCCGGTGAAACCGTGGTGCCCAAAGAACGATGAGATGGCGCCTTCGTCCCGAATGATGGCCTTGGCGATGTCATCGAGGTCGCGCGTCGTCACCCCCGGGGCAATTGCCTGCTCGATTGCAACGTGAATCCTGGCAACAACGAACCCGGCACGGCGCATCGCGTCAATTTCACGAACGTTCTTAATCGTGATGGCCATGCCCGCTACTCCGAATCGGTCGACGCCGGGACCAACCTGGCGATTTCCTGAGCAACCGCCTCAACTGCCTGGTCACCTTCGACTCTCCGAACAATCCCTCGCGCACCGTAGAAATCGACGAGCGGCTTGGTCATTTCCCGATAAATGCTCAGACGTCGCTGAATTGCCTCGGGTGTATCGTCGGCCCGCTGCTCCAGGGATCCACCGCATTTGTCGCAGATCCCTGCCACAGCAGGGGGTGCGTGGTCCACGTGATAGACAGCTCCGCACACGGAGCAGACTCGTCGGCCACTCAACCGGTGCACCAGCGTTGCTTCAGAAACCGCGATTTCGACAACCAGGTCGATGGCCTTGCCGCGGGCCGCGAGTGCCTCGTCCAGTGCCTCGGCCTGCCCCGTGTTACGCGGGAATCCGTCGAAAACCGCCCCGCTGGCAGCGCCGGCATCGATTTCCTTCAGGCGGCCTTCGACGATTGCGATGGTGATGTCGTTCGGAACGAGATCTCCAGCATCGAGAATTCCAGATACGAGCGCGCCAAGCTCAGTGCCAGCCTTGATTTCGGCGCGAAACAGCTCGCCGGTGGAGATTTTCATCAAACCGAACCTGTTGACCAACAGGTCAGCCTGGGTTCCCTTCCCGCTGCCCTGCGGGCCAATGAGTACGATATACATGTCCCTTACTTCGCTTCAACAGTGAACCGGTCTGGCATGGCGATCCGAGGCGCTAGAGCTGTTCGGACCGCCAGCCACACGCTTCTTTCCGTTACCCTATAAAGCCCTCGTAGTTCCGCATCACCAGTTGGGCCTCGAGTTGTCTCATGGTGTCGACGGCAACTCCGACGACGATCAGAATCGATGTCGCACTGATCAGGAGATTCTGGATACCGGTAATCTCCGAAGCGATGTACGGGAGAATGGCGATCGTTCCCAGGAAAAGCGCCCCGACGATCGTGATCCGCTGGATCACTCTCTGCAGGTAATCGGAAGTTGCTTTGCCCGGCCTCACGCCCGGAACAAACGCACCCTGTCGCTGCAGATTCTCAGGGATCTTTTGCTGGTAGTAGACAACCATTGTGTAGAAATAGGTGAAGAGCACAACCAGCAGGAAGTAGATCACCTGATAGAGCAAGTTATTGGGACTGAAAATCCGTTGAAGATCGCCGCCTAGCTCGCGAACCCAATCCCGGTTCGAACTCGCCAGGAAATTGGCGATCAGACCGGGCATGACCATGATGCTCACGGCAAAGATGAGCGGAATCATGCCCGCTGAGTTGACTTTCAACGGAATGAAGGTGGTGTTGCCGCCGTACTGGCGCCCTCCGCGGATGCGTTTGGCGTAGTGGACCGGAATACGACGCTGTCCCTCATTGACGAAGACAATCGCTACGATCGTTCCCAAGGCGAGAAGCACGAAGAACACCGAACCGATCACGTTTTCAGACAGCGTGCCGCCTGTCAGCAACCCGCCAATGGCGCGAGGCAGACTGGCGATAATGCCGCCAAAAATGATGATCGATATGCCGTTGCCGATGCCGTACTCCGTGATCAGCTCGCCCATCCAGACCAGTAAAATGGTTCCTCCGGTCATGGTCATGAGAAGGGCGAGACTCGACAGCCAGGTGTCGCGGTCGAACAGTCCAAAGCCCTCGAGCAAAGGAACCCCTCCGACCGAAGTCCGTGAAAAAAGCAATGCCTGGCCGTAGCCCTGCAAGAATGCAAGAGGAACGGTCAGGTAGTGCGTGTACTTGTTGATCAGGTTACGGCCTTGCTGTCCCTCGTTGGAAAGTTCGTTCAGCCGCGGAATGACCGGGGTCATCAGCTGCATGATGATCGATGCGGTGATGTAGGGGTACACACCAAGCGCCACGATCGAGAAGTTCGTCAATCCACTTCCGGAGAAGAGATTGAGCATCCCGAGCAACTGGTTGCCTTCGATATAGTCCCGGAGCTCTGCCCGGTTCACTCCCGGAACGGGAATGGTGGCGATCATTCGGAAGATCACGAGAATACCGAGCGTGAAGAGAAGCTTCCGCCGGATATCCGGAATCATGAACGCCTTGAGTACCGCGTCTAACATGGATCAGATCCCTCAGGACGAGGCAAGCTCCGAACGTCGTTCGATGCCACCAACCTTGCCAAGTCGCGCCGCTTTCAGCTCGCGATCGATCGACAGTCTGCGAGTGCGGGGTCGGGCGGTGACCCATCGGTCCGTACGCTCGACTTCGACAGCGCTGCCGCCGTTCTTTTCAATGGCTTCTCTGGCTGCTGCGGAGAACGCGTGAGCGTGAATCTCCAGACCACTTTCGAGCTCGCCACCCGCCAGTATCTTGACTGGGAACTCCGTTCCGCGGATCAGGCCAAGCTGAGCAAGGATATCCGGGGTGATCGGTCCGTCAACATCGACCGAGTTCAGCGATCGAAGATTCACGACTTCCCACGGTGTCTGGAAAATGTTTGTGAAGCCCCGCTTATACGGCATCCGCTTTTGCAAGGGCAGCTGACCGCCCTCGAAGCCAATGCGGATACTTCCGCCGGTACGAGACTTCTGCCCCTTTGTACCGCGGCCAGCAGTTTTTCCCTTGCCGGAGCCATGTCCACGCCCTACCCGGGTGCGGTCCTTGTTGGCGCCCTTATTTGGTTTCAGATCTGTCAAATTCGTTGGCATTGTCTTGCTCGATTTCTCTAAGGCGGAGCGCCATTCAAGATGATGCGGCTTCTTCGACCTTCACCAGGTGCCGAACCTTGGTGACCATTCCTCGCACATCCGGAGTATCCGGTCGTTCGACCGTTTGATGAATCTTACGGAGTCCCAGCGAGTGGACTGTCGCCTCCTGATCGATCGGGCGACCAATCAGACTGCGCACCAGCGTGATGCGGAGCGTCGGGACTGAGCCGGAGGCGGCTGCCTTCTTCCCCGATGACCCCGACTTTCCT
>JBFWRO010000284.1:0-4852 GCA_050248865.1 Thermomicrobiales bacterium
GCCACGGTCTCGATGTCTACTCCGCCTTCCGCGCTGGCCATGAGCACTGGCACGCGGTTTGGCCGATCGAGCACCACGCCGAGATAAAACTCGCGGGCGATGTCAACGCCGGGGACGACCAAAACTTTACTGACCGTATGACCGCGAATGTCCATACCCAGAATCTGGGATGCAACCTCCCGGGCCTCAGCTGGCGACTTCGCCAGCTTGATTCCCCCGGCCTTCCCACGTCCGCCGATATGAACCTGCGCCTTGATAGCCACCAGTTTGCCGAGTTCCTCAGCTATTGCTCCAGCCTCATCAGCGGACGTGGCGACCTTCCCTGGATTGACCGGTATACCTCGCTCCGCAAGCAATTCCGCAGCCTGATACTCATGTACATTCATCGGAACGCTTCCATTCATTCACCAGTGCGTGTTCGCCAGATCCCGCATCCCCTGTATACCCAGGTTCAGTGCCTCGGCATCCTAGCACACGGCGGGCATCGATCAGCAATCTCGTGCCAGGCGCTTGAAACATGCCGTTGCTCTGTTGACTTTTCACACTTCGTAGTATATGAGAATGATGACGAATCCCCGGCACGCGCGCTCCATTCGAGTCCCTTAGGTATGTGAAGGTGACGTGGTTCGTTCCGCAGGACACGTCATGGTCTGTTCGGTTTGGCATCGAGGCCGCGGCAGAGCCGCGGTGAGGAGATAACGGGGGTATGAGCGATCAGACGCTGACGTGTCGCGACTGTGGAACGCAGTTCACGTTCACTGAGGGGGAGCAGGCGTTCTATCAGGAGAGAGGATTCTCCCCACCAACACGTTGCCCCTCATGCCGAGCACGTCGGAAAGCGGAACGTAACGCGAATGCCGGATCTTACGGCTCCGGTGGGTATGGAGGCGACAGTTACGGCAATGGCGAGAGCTTCAGTGGTGGTGGTCAAGGTGGGGGGTATTCGAGCGGGCCTCGCCAACTTTATCCGGCAATCTGTTCCAACTGCGGAAGGGAAACCGAAGTGCCTTTCCAACCCCGCAACGATAAGCCGGTGTACTGCCGTGAGTGCTTCCAGGCCATGCGATCAAGCCAGACTCGATACAGCGATTACTAGATCCTGGTCTTCGGCTGCGAGTGCCAGGCCGGCGCTCATCCTTCACCCGGCAGGTTCCTGTTGAAGATGCCGAATGTAATTGACCAGCGACCAAATCTCCTCATCCGTCAACGCTTCGTCGAAGGCGAGCATGTCGGTAGCTGCCACGCCTTCGGCGATCGAGGTGAACAGATCCCCATCTGATTGCTTCCGCGCCGCCCGATCAGTCAGGTCTGCCTCGTTTTCCGAATGCGACATTCCTTCCGTCGCACGTCCGCGCCCGTCGGCCCCATGGCAGAGCAGGCAATTGGCCGTGAACAGCGATTCTCCCTGCCGAACAGAGACATCGCCGAATTCAACGGGGTTGGCAAGATCGTGCCCGGCCGTGACTGGAATTGTCTGTCGGGTTGCTGAGATGGCGAAACCTGAAGCAATGAGCACGCACATCGCCAGGAGAACACCGCTGGCAACCGGTTCCATCCCGGTCAACCTGCGCAGTCCGGCAAGTCCCGCACCTATCGTAATCACTGCAAGCGCAAGAAATCCCCACGCCGGCAGCGTCATCTTCGGCAGTATCCATGTATCGTCGACCAAACGCGGCTGACCGGGCGCGGATCCCCGAGTGTCGACAACGATCGGTGCCTCGACGTCCTCGAGTCCCGCCCGGCGTACGATGACATTCAGCTCCCACGAGCCTTCCAGGCCGAGCCTTGACGCCGCAAATGCGTATGTTCCCTGCTCGCCATCCACCTGTTCAGCGTCGAATCGATCTCCTAATCCGGCCTCGGGACCATCGAGCAAAGCCGTCTCGATGATGACTCGTTGCATATCAGCTGGAACCGTTCCCTCGGAGTCCCTCACTTGGATTTCGAAGGCATCCCCAGGATTGCCTCGCAGATCCGCCCGGATGTTCAGTTCCAGATCGCTCGCCGTCAACGTTTCGTCCACGACGCTGGCGCGTCCGGCGACATCTACCGAAAGGGGGTAATCGGCAGGCGCGACGACCGTCAGAATGGCGGTGGCCAAAAGAATCAACGTGACGATGGCCGTCTCGAAAGCCGAGACGACACCGACAGACCTCGTTTCTCGTGCCGCAGCGTGCAGGTCGCCGGCTTTCAGGAACGCACGCATGCGGGGCAGCAGCACAAGCAGGTTGATCGCCGCCGCCACGAGAACGACCAGTAGCAGTGCGATTTTGATCAACAGCGTGATGCCGTAATCCTCCGTCCGGAACGAGCGGAATCCGCCGATGTGAAAGGACGCGCTGACCACACCAGTCGCGACGATCACCGCCATCGCCACAAGTGACGTTTTCGAGTGATTGCTGACCAGGGGGCCGGCGGTGCCCGATACTCCTGAACGTTCTCCGCCGGAGCGCACCACGATGATCAGCGCGATCGTCAGGAGCCCGCCGATCCAGATGCCGGCCGACGTCATATGCGTCATATCGACAAGCACCGCAAGCACCTTGCGTGGCTCTCCGGCCGCATGGCCGGTTGCTGAGATGGTGGCGATTCCACTGACGCCGAGAACGGCGAGGGCGCCCCAGTGAAGACGCTTGCCAAGAGTCGGAGCCAGTCCGATGACGAACAGTAAAACGATGCCCATGGCCAAACGAAGCATCCAGCCGCGTCCGTAGTCGGTTTCAGCGAGAACGTTCCCCAGAGCTGACGCCTCGGGCACGGCGAGAGAGGAACGTCCTTCGATTCTCAGGGTCTGAGCGACAATTCCGGCGAGCATTCCCGCGAGAGCAATCGTGAAAGCGAAATACCAGGCACTTTTCCATCGGCGAACGACCAGTCGACGTGCGACAGCGTCCTCCCGTTGCAATGTCGCGAAATTGATCAGCCCGAAGCCAGCGAGGCCCGCCAGGAGCGCCCAACCAGAAAGCTCGAGCCAACGGGGGATGATTTGCCACCACGGCGGATTTTCGGCGCCTGAAGCGGAAACTGCTGGCGATTCGCCAGTGCCGACGCTAAACGGAATTGAGCCGCTGGTGACATGCCCATCGACGGAAGAAAGCACGCGCCAGATGATCGTGTACACACCTGGAGCAAGTTCGTCACCTTCATAGGTCAGCGTGAGCAAGGTTGAATCGTTGGGATCGATGACTGGATCACTCAACTTCAGCACCTGACCGGTCGCGTCAGTCAGGCGAAAATCACTCAGTCCGAGATCGAAGTTCTCATTGAATGTCAGGTCGAATGAGGCGGGCATGGATGCCAGGGCGCTGCCAGCAGGCGGGTCGGACGCCACGAGCCGGGCATGCGCCGCCAGATCGTTCTGGGAACCATGAAACAGGGCCGCGGCAACGAACAACGCCAAGATGGAGAGCACAACACCGCGACGGGGTTTCGCGCGTGGTCGAATGCGGTGCCTGGTAAACGTGATCACAGGGCGCAGTATAGAAGGTTGCACCGCTGGCAGGGCAGGAAGGGGCTGGTATAGTCGCGTAGTCTGCGGTCAGCCTCTGCCGGGCACGTGTGACCAATCGAAGAAGCGGTGTCCGACAGGGTCTTTCAGGGAAGAACGTGATTCGCAGGGATGAAGGGGCGTAGTGCAGCGGGTTCTCCATACGTGGGCCCGCGTGTTTGCCCGCCTCGCGCAGTTTGGACTTGCCGGCCGACAGAAGGGCATCTCCGGGACTACCACATTGACACACAATGAGTGCATGGTTTCATCAGGGACGGATCAGGGTGAGATCATCCGGGAAGGAGCCCGGGTGAGACTCCGGCGGCATGTCCCCGCGAATCGTGCCAGGTTTCAGCAGTGGTACGCCGATGAGGAAATCGCCAATCTCCTTCGGCACGACCTTCGACCGCTGAACGAACGCCAGTCGCGTTCGTATTTCGACACGATCATTTTGCCCATGTCTGCTCGCGGTCTGGCGTTCGCCATTCATGAACGATCAACCGATGAGCTTATCGGCACCACCGCCTTGACAGACACTGACGATTACGCGCCAGATGCCCGGCTGTTTCGCATCGTCATCGGTGAAAAGGCGTACTGGAATCACGGATTCGGAACCGAGGCCACCAGGCTGGTGGTCGAGGAAGCCTTTGCCGGGATGGGTCTGAATGAGGTGAGACTCGAGGTATTCGCCCACAATCCACGGGCAATCGCTGTCTACGAAGGGGTGGGTTTCAAGCGCACCGGTGAGCATCTCGAATACCTTGGTCCCGATCGTCCAAAGCTCCACGTTTTCGAGATGTCACTTCACCTCGAGGACTGGCTCCATCTGCAAAGTCATCGCATCGGCGACCAACCGGTCATTTGACTGAACGCTATCAGGGTCATAGAATTGCACGGCTGCCCCAGTGTTGCGGGCAGCATGTTATGCGAATGCGCTCAGCGACTGAGCACAGCATTCGCATTCGGCTCAGTGAAGGGAGCGGCGTTGGACGCCGGCAGTTCTACAACGCCTGAACCTGCCAGTCCGGTCTCCCGGAGGCACGGAGTCGAATAACCTCCTCAGTCGATATTGACTGCGCACGGTGATCGCTCTTCTGGCAGGTTTGGGGAAGCCCAGGAGGACAGTCGTCCTCATACTGCGAAAGGAAGAGTTCGTTATGCACAAGCCCGTGCGTTACTACATCACGGAGTCAAACGATCAGCCTGTTGTGCGCAGCGTGCAGATTGCGACGCGCTATGAAACCGAATCACATCCCGTTCCCATGCTCTCCTCCCAGAGCAGCACCGGCGATACGGGTCGTTTGAGCAAGAACTCCATTATCAAAAAAATCAGGGCCAACCGGAATCTCGCTCCGCGGAGTTGAC
>JBFWRO010000285.1:0-4834 GCA_050248865.1 Thermomicrobiales bacterium
ATCGAATTGAGACGGACGCGCTTGATATCGCTGACGTTGTCGATCTGATCGACCAGTTGCACCGCGAACGCCAAGCGATTACACGGCCCTACTAGCGTGATCTCTGCTCCTGCCACCGCGAGAGAACCGGATGTGCTCACCGGGACTATTCATGGCTGGCCACGCACCCTCCTCATGAAAACGGTCTCGGCGTTCCTGCGGCCTCTGATTGGCCTGGAGGTCTGGGGTGTCGAACATGTGCCGCCGGAAGGGCCGCTCATCGTCGTCTCGAACCATCTCTCGAATGCTGATCCGCCGTTGGTCTCGATCGCATTTCCCCGTCCGCTGTTCTTCATGGGCAAGGCCGAACTTTTTCGCAATCCTCTCCTGGGTTTTCTAGTGAAACTCTTCGGCGGCTTCCCGGTGCAGCGCGGCACCGCCGACCGCGCCGCCATCAGGCACGCCTTGAAGGTGCTCAATCAGGGGCAAGCTGTAGGGATCTTTCCAGAAGGTGGCCGTTCCAGGACAGCAGCACTGGCGCCTGGCTTCCCCGGCGTCGGCCTCATTGCCCTCCAGGCCAGAGTGCCGGTGATCCCGGTGGCGATCACCGGTACCGAATATTTTCCTGTCAATGGTGATCGACCGCCGAAACGCCCCAAAGGCATTCCCAGCAGAGTCACCGTGACGTTCGGTGAGACTTTTACTGTGCCTGAGCGGGTCGACGGACGCCGGGTCACTCCGGAAGAGGCCACCCGCCTGCTGATGGTGCGCGTTGCCGAGCTCCTGCCGGAACAATACCGCGGGGTCTACTCCTCCGACACGTGACCGCCACGTTCAGCCAGCCGCTGCCGCGCCGTACGTCGAGTCCGCGCTGGCTTGCCATCTTCCGCGTCGAGTTGCTCACCCCAGATCAAATCAAAGTCAGCGATTTGGACCACATCGCCGTCCTCAACTCCTAGCCGTGCAAGCTCCTGGGATATGCCGCTCGTCTCCAGAAAGCGCTGGAACCGCTCCACCCCTTCTTCACGACTGAAATCAGTCATTCGCGTGAAACGTTCGATACCAATTCCGGTGACCGCGAAATGGTGCCGCGAGAGTCGTTCCGCTTGCCAGGCCTTTTCGTCAACACTTGTCAGGGTATAGACGCGGCGCTGCTGTGGCCGTTCGGCTTCGACTTCGTTCTCCTCGATCTCCCGCAATTCACTTGCCACGGCCTGCAGGAGTTCCGGAACACCCTCGCCAGTCGCCGCGGAAATCGGGAAGACGCGGAAGCCGCGCGACTCCAGCACCTCGGTCAAGCGGGGCACATTTTCCTGTGCCTCCGGAACATCGACCTTGTTCAGGGCCACCAGCATCGGCTTGTCGAGCAGATTGACCTCGTAGGAGGCCAATTCATCGTTGACCGTGTCGAAATCGGCCAGGGGATCGCGGTCCTCGAATCCGCCAGTGGCATCGAGGACGTGCACCAGCAGTTTTGTGCGCCGCACATGTCGCAAGAATTCGAGACCGAGGCCCACACCTTGTGCCGCGCCGCTGATCAGCCCCGGGATATCGGCCATCACGAAGATCTGGCCGTCCACGCCACCCACCTGGACCACTCCCAGGTTCGGCTCCAGCGTCGTAAACGGGTAGTCGGCGATTTTCGGCTTCGCTGCCGACGACACCGACAGCAGCGTCGACTTGCCAGCGTTTGGCAAGCCGACCAGCCCCACGTCCGCGATCAACCGCAGTTCGAGGCGCAGCCAGCGCTCCTCACCCGGTTCGCCTAACTCGGCCAACCGTGGAGCCTGCCGGGTAGATGTCTTGAAATGGACGTTGCCCAGTCCGCCCTGACCGCCACGCGCAATCTGCGTGGTTTCCTCAGCTTCGGTAAGGTCGGCCAGGATCTCACCCGATTCGTCGTCCCAGACGACCGTGCCCTGGGGGACATCGATGTAAAGGTCCTTCCCCTTCTTGCCGTGCCTTTGCTGGCTGCGGCCCGGGCCGCCATGCTCTGCCTTGAACCGGGACGTGTACTGAAACGGCAGAAGTGTGGTCAGGTTCTGCTTTGCGCGCAGGAAGACTGATCCCCCGTTGCCGCCGTCACCGCCGTCGGGACCGCCCATCGGGACGTATTTCTCGCGCCGGAATGACGCCGATCCGTTACCGCCGTTACCGGCTCGAACATGAATCCGCGCACGATCGACGAGCACAGAACCGCACTCCTTTACGTTGGGAATTGACCCTGCCCCGGCGAATGCTGGCGCGCACCAATGTTAGTCGAGATAGTCTTTCAGTTTTTTGGACCGGCTGGGGTGCCGCAGCTTCCGCAATGCCTTGGCTTCGATCTGGCGAATCCGCTCCCGGGTCACGCCAAAGGCCTTGCCGACCTCTTCCAGCGTGCGCGTGCGGCCATCTTCGAGGCCAAAGCGCATGGCGAGCACCTGTCGCTCGCGCTCCGACAGGGTGCCGAGCACGTCGTCCATCTGCTCCTTGAGCATCTTCCGCGATGCGGCGTCAGCCGGCGCGAGCACCTTATTGTCCTCGATGAAGTCTCCGAGGTTGCTGTCCTCTTCCTCACCGATCGGCATTTCTAGCGAAACCGGCTCCTGCGATATCTTGATGATCTCGCGCACCCGGTCAGCGTCGAGTTGCAACTCCGCGCCGATCTCTTCGGACGTCGGCTCTCGTCCCAGCTCCTGCTGCAAGCGCCGGGACGTTCGGATCAGCCGGTTGATTGTCTCCACCATGTGGACCGGAATGCGGATCGTGCGCGCCTGGTCGGCGATCGCCCGCGTGATCGCCTGACGGATCCACCACGTGGCATAAGTGCTGAATTTGTAGCCCTTGTGGTGCTGAAACTTTTCCACTGCGCGGATCAGGCCCAGGTTGCCTTCTTGGATCAGATCGAGCATCGACATGCCACGCCCAACATATTTCTTGGCCACTGAAACTACAAGTCGCAGGTTGGCCTCGGTCAACGCGACTTTGGCCGCTTCGCCCTCCTGCACGCGACGATCCCAGGTTCTGGCCAGCCCCGTCGCATCGCTCTCCAGGAGAAGCGTGATTTCCTCCTCCGCCGGCCAGTCGAACGCGCCTGGCCCCGCCAGCATCACCTGCACCAGCGGCGGCAGGAGTTCCCACTCCACGTTGCGCAGGCGAAGGGACTCTTCCAGCGCCTCGGGTGTAACCTCCAGCGCTTGCGCGGCGGACGCGACCGCCTGTTCGGGATGCTGAGTGATCGGCAGCGAGCGCCGCAAACACGCGACACGGTCGCCAGGATCTGCCGCCTGCACCTCGAGCATGAGCGCGTCGACGTAACGCCAGCCATCCCGGAACGCACAGAAGACTGCCAGGCCAATAGCCACCGCATCGGGAGCTTGCCCACTCTCTGCTCGTAGCCGCGCCTTGAGAGCCTGGAGATACTCTCCGCGCTCCATTGCCCGCGCCAACTCGACTTCGCGCTCTCCCGTAAGCAAGGAAACGCGGCCAATCTCGCGCAGGTACATGCGCACTGGATCATCGATGCTTGCCAGGCTCAGGTCCTGAGCAGGCATTGAAGCCCGGGAATCTGTCGGCGCCACCGCGCGTTCAGCGGTCGGGATGATCGCATCAGCGCCAGCGTCCGGCTCGATTACCAGATCGCCAAGACCCAGGTCCGTATCGGCGACCGGGACGAGATCGTCACTCTCTTCCTGGAAATCTTCCAGAATATCGCTCAGGGCAAATGGTTCGTCCGTGACAAGTGCGGTATCGCCGTCAGGATCGCTTTCTTCGTCTGGCAATTTGCCGTTGGGGCCAATCTCGATGTCGTCCTGCTGGGACTCCTCGTCACCGAACATTCCGTTCAATTCGTCGAGATCGGTGTCCAGCGCCTGTGGCACGGCCTCACGCGTTGGGGCAGATCGCTGTTGTGGCGTGCCTCGAGTCACCGAAAGTGTCCTAGCGTTGACGCTGGAAATGGGCATTGATCGAACCTGCCTTGGAAATTCTGACAGCGTCGACGCGAGTGACCATACTCTGTGGGGATGGCGTCAATCTGCATCATCCTGGCAATATCGAGACGACGGTAAGTGTCTCCACGTTTGCAGTGAGCACGCCCCACCGCAAAAGGGACCGCACCATTTGTCGCTCCGCGGAAGCAGCCTCGGGGCCCGAGAACGCTACAACGAACCCATCGCCGCCGACAAGCGGCCCGCTCCGTCGAGTTCGACGCGGCCGCGCTCGAAAACCTCCCATTGCAGAAGATCGGCGTAGCTTTCGCGACGCCGGATCAGCTGGACATTCCCCCAGCTTACCAGCACCGCTGCCGGCCGGGGCGCCAGATTGTAGTTGCTCGCCATGGCCAGGCAGTACGCACCAGCCATCGGCACCGCCAGCAGATCGCCTGGTTCGAGCACCGGCAGCGAAATGCGATCGATCAGTACGTCGCCCGACTCACAGTATTTCCCGGCAATGGTCACGTCCTCCCGCGGCTCCTCGTTCTCCGCTCGATTTGCCAGCGCGGCCGAATAGCGCGCGCCATAGAGGGAGGGGCGGATATTGTCGGACATCCCGCCATCGACCGAGACGTAGGTGCGCGTGCCAGCAATCTCCTTGCGCGATCCGACTTCGTAGAGCGCGACGCCGGCCGGCCCAACGATCGCTCGCCCTGGTTCCACGACCAGCTCGGGCAGCGGCAGTTGCCCCTCACAACACGATTTGCGCAGCGCAGCAGCGGCTGCATGCGCCCAGGAGGCGATTGAGACATCATGGCCGCTTGCATCATCGGCAACACCAAATCCGCCACCAGGAATCACCATGTGGGGGGCGACACCGAGGCGCTCATGAACTCTCGCGGCAAACACCATGATCGAGGAAATCGTCTCCGAAACGA
>JBFWRO010000286.1:0-4802 GCA_050248865.1 Thermomicrobiales bacterium
CGCGATGCAGCGATCGATCGCCTCGGTCTCGATTAGCGGACGCGCTCCGTCGTGAATGGCGACGATCGAGCACTCGCTGCCGACCTGCTGCATGCCGAGCAGAACCGAGTCCTGCCGCCGATCCCCTCCGACAACGACCTTCCGCAGTTTCGGCCAGGTATCAGAGCCCTGAAGCTTCTGGGCCAGCGCCAGTGTGTGCTCGCCTGCAACGAGAATGATTTCACCGATGCTTTGAGCGCTGTTGAACGCATCGAGCGACCAGGCAACCATGGGCTTCCCGGCCAGATCGCTGAAAACCTTGTCGGGTGCGCCGAATCGCTCCCCGCGGCCCGCGGCAACGATAATTGCAGCAGCAATGCGCTTCATGGACGGATGGTACATCCAGGTCGGCAACTACGCCGCGGAACCGGATGCCGCCGCCGCTCGAAGCTGTTCGATGGTCTCGATGGGAACGGTAACCGTCCCCAGACCGCGACCCTCCTTGAATCCATCTCCGTGATAATCACTTCCTCCCGTGGCGATCAAGCCATGTTGTCTGGCGAGTGTCGCCAAGTGCTCCCGGCTCGACGGATCGTATTCGCCATACCACGCTTCGAGCCCGGCAAGTCCGGCGCGGATCCAGTCGGGGAGCAAGGGCAGGGCCGACGGTGTCGCGTAGGGGTGAGCCAGCACGGCAGCTCCACCAGCCGAGCGGATCACGCCGATTGCCGCCTCCGGTGTGACGTTTTCTCTGCGGACGTAGCCAGGCTTGCCCATGCCGAGGTATTTCTGAAACGCCTCGCCAATGGTCCTGACGTATCCCCGAGCGATCATCGCCTGGGCCACATGCGGTCGGCCTGCAGAGCCCGGACCTGCAAACTGCAGGACATCGTCCATCGTCAGTGGACGACCCGCGCGGGTCAATCGATTGCAGATCTGCTCGATGCGAATCAGCCGCTTCTCCTGACACCACACCAGATGGGTCGCCAACAATTCCGATTCAGGGTCGACGAAATACCCAAGCAAATGGATCTCCGCGGTACCGGAGTTCGAACTCAGCTCGATTCCAGGCACGAGCTGGATGTCAGCCGTGGCGGCAGCCGCGGAGGCTTGTGCAATTCCGGTGATTGTGTCGTGATCGGTGATGGCGAGTGCCTGCATGCTCAGGCCTGCCGCTTTCTCGATCAATTCCTCAGGGGTGAGAAAGCCATCGGATGCAGTCGTGTGGCAGTGCAAATCCACAGCGCCGGGCTGTGGGGCGACTGTCTGTGACGTGTCAGTCAAAATTACCGGGTTTCGACGACCAGCCGGATCGCGGTCCGCTCTTCGTCGTCGATGGTGACATCGATGAAGGCCGGCAGGCAGACCGCATCGATTCCTGATTCGAGAAGATAGTCACGGGCGATGGCTACGGCCTTGACGGCCTGATTCGTTGCACCCGCTCCGATGGCCTGGACTTCAGCCCGGCCCGCGTCGCGAACCACACCCGCAATGGCTCCCGCGACCGCGCTGGGGCGAGACTTCGCGGAAACTTTGAGCACTTCGCCATTGTCATACATTGCTTCGACGACAGCGACTGTTTCCTTGAGTGGCTCGGCAGGAATGTCAATTTCGGGTTCTGGAAGTTCGTATGATGACTCGATCTCTTCTGGGCGCTCGACGGTCGCTGTGGCCGACAGCGGTGAGTCAGCGACATATCCGCGATCGAATGCGCCCGCCGCGCCCTCGTCCTCTGGCTCTGGGTAATCATCCGTAGGCAAGAAGCGGGTTCCCTCAGGCTTGATCTTGATGTCGCGAAGGTCGAGCTTGCTAAAGAACCGATCCATTTGAGGATTCTCCGTACGCGCTCCGAAGCGCGAGGCTGATGAAATGGCCGCGGTCTGCACGTGACCGCATCGTATCGATTGCGCTGGACAGCCCCAGCTCTCATGATCGCCGGCCGGACCTCGCGTACACGCAAAAAGCCGCCCGAATCGCGCTTCGCAGTTCCATGAACAATGCATGGACGCTGATTGGCGCGCAAGGCGGCCCCTTTCCAACCTGCGACCAGCCAAAGCATACCGCATTCCCCCTGAGGCCGTCGGCGCGGGAACTGGGCGCGTGGACAAAAAAAGAGGAGCCGCGCATGTGCGTGACTCCTCTTTGTGTGGATTACCGGGCGTACTCGACCGATCGTGTTTCACGGATGACCGTGACCTTGATCTGCCCCGGATATTCGAGCGTCTCCTCGATCTTCTTGACGACATCCTGCGCAAGCCGGCTGGCCGCCAGGTCGTCGATTCGATTGGGAGAAACGAGAACGCGAACCTCGCGGCCCGCCTGAATGGCAAACGATTTCTCGACGCCTTCGAACGAATTGGCAACGCCTTCCAGCGCTTCCAGCCGCTTCACATAGGTCTCGACCATTTCGCGACGTGCACCCGGTCGGGCGCCGCTGATCGCGTCCGAAGTTGCCACGATGAAGGCCTCGACCGTAACGGGCTCTTCTTCACCATGGTGCGCCGCGATCGCGTGCACGATCTTGGCCGACCGACCAAGTCGCTTGGCAATGTCCGCGCCGATCAACGCATGCGGTCCTTCGACCTCGTGATCGACCGCCTTGCCGATGTCGTGCAGCAGACCAGCCGTCTTGCTGACGTTGATATCGGCGCCGATCTCCGCCGCCAGCGCTCCGGCGATCACCGAAACCTCGAGGGAATGAGCCAGGACGTTCTGACCATAACTGGTGCGGTATTTCAATCGTCCCAGCAATTTGATCAGGTCAGGATGCAGTCCGACCACGTTCGCTTCGAATGCGACGCGCTCCCCCTCTTCCCGAATCGTCTGATCGAGTTCGACTTGCGCCTTGTTCACGACCTCTTCGATCCGCGTCGGATGAATGCGTCCATCCTGCAGCAAACGAGAAAGGACGCGCCGGGCCAGCTCTCTGCGCAGCGGGTCGTACGCCGAGATCATGATCACTTCTGGCGTATCGTCGACGATCAAGTCGACCCCTGTGGCCTGCTCGAGGGCTCGAATGTTGCGACCCTCACGGCCGATGATCCGACCCTTCATGTCGTCGCTGGGGAGCGGCACGACGGAGACGGTTGACTCGGCAATATAGTCGGTAGCAATCCGCTGAATTGTGGTTGCCAGAATCTTTCGTGAGCGTCGGTCCGCTTCCTCGTGAATCTCCAGCTCGATAGCATGCAGCCTGCGAGCTGCCTGGTCTCGAGCCTCAGACTCGACTTCGGCGATCAACTCCTGACGGGCCTCCTCGGCGGTCAGTCCGGCGACGCGTTCCAGCTCCTGAATGTGCCGATTGCGCTCGGAATCGAGCTTGGCCTGTTGCTTGGCCCGCTCGGCTTCCCACTGTTCCTTGGTGCGTTCGAGACTTTGTTCACCTTTACGTACGTTTTGATCTCGCTGTTCCACCGACTGCAGTTTGCGGTCGATGTTCTCCTCTTTTTGCTCGATCCGGCGTTCGATGCGATCGATTTCTTTTCGCCGGTTGGCGAGTTCGCGATCCAGCTCCGCTCGGAGCCTCATCGCTTCATCCTTCGCCTCGATGGCGGCTGACCGTTTTCGCTCTTCAGCATCGGCGATGATCTGATCTGCCTCGTTCTGGGAGAGCCGCACGCGAGACTGTGCGCGGCGTTCCAGAAGGAGATAGGTGACCAAAGCTGTCAGGCCGATGAGCACGACCGCCTCGAGGATGAAGGGCAATGCACCCTCCATCATTTTGCTCCTTTGGTATGGCTCCCCGGAGGGAACCGGTCAGTTGTTAATGTGGGCGAGGAAAAATGAGGCGGACGCCACTGGCGACCCGACGCACAGATACCCTCGACCTGTCCCCGCTGCGATGATACCAAATGGGAGCGAAGGGCACGGATCGAGGCCGAAGCGATGATTCTGGTTATTTCGTCGTTGTCCACCGTTTTCCGTGCTGAGTCGAGGAAGCTGGTGCTCCGTCGAACTGGCCGAAGCACGACCTGATCCGGTCAAACAGCGCAGCCCTCGAATTGCCCAACACGAAAATCAGCCCGCCGGATAGTGAAGTGGCGGGCCGATGCATCGAGGTTTGCACAGGTTGCGTTCGATGAGGTAGTTCTCGAGCCCTGCATCGACCAGAACCTACGCTGGCGGCGTATACGTTCCGGCTACCTCGCCTGCCTGCTTGATCGCTTTGATTCCGTCTTCAACACTCATCAACACGGTGGTCTTGATGTTGGAGACTGCTCCACCCGCCGCGGCAACGAGTATCGACGCCGCTGTAGTGATGTTGTCGCCGCCCTCCACGATGAGGACCAGATCTGCATCGCCGAACGCGTACCAGGCGCCTGTGATTTTTGCGCCATTCCGCTCGATCATCGGTTTGATCGCGTCGATGCGGTTTTGCGGGGACTTCAACTGCGCTGCCCATGCCTCAGCGGTGTATGAGACTTCGATCATATACGAACCCATCGCGTCCTCCGTGACTATTCTGCTGGCCGGTTTTGAGGATTGTGAGAACCACCTCGAAGCATACGCTGATATCAACCCTGCTGCGAACGAGTCTTCTGCAGCATTGACCCCGATCAGTCCCCAAAGGGACTGCGGTCTCGTTCCTTAGGAGACGTGACAGCAATCGTTCAATGGCTCTTCCCGCCCGGTGACGATCCGAATCCGGAAGATTGCCAGACCTGGGCGCCAGAGTCGTGAAGTTCTGGCCGGCCTCCGGCTCTCTTTGATCGCAACCATCAAAATGCCGCACCCTCGGATCCGGATTTCGATCGAAAACTTGCGGAACCCAGTTTGCGCCAGTAACGCGTTCGATTGAATAAGGCCCCGAACGGCGTGATACA
>JBFWRO010000287.1:0-4795 GCA_050248865.1 Thermomicrobiales bacterium
AAGAATCTCTTCAATTCTTCCCTCATCGTCCTCCAGCTCCGTGACGATGACGCGATCCCCAACGGCAATCAGGTCCGTGCCCTGCCGATAGCGTTTCAACGTACCTCTGGGCGTTGCGAGCAGCAGTCGAGGGCCGTTCGTTTCCTGAACGGCGAAAAACTTGCCGTGGGCCCGAGTGACAACTCCTTCGAAGGAAATCGAACCACTCAGCTCCGCGGCAGTTTCAATCGGTTCAATGGGCATCGAACGCCATTCATTCTTCTTCCGAGATCGAAACAGTACGTCCATCTCATGTCAGCCACACGGAAATCCTGCTGCATGGGGCCTGTGGCGGGGACTCTCCCCGATTGTATCGCCTGTCAGATCAGCTACGACCTACTCGAAATTCGGGGCTTACCAAACTTTAGTTGACCGGTTCGAGGTGCTAGAATGAGTTTCACCGCTAGGGTCCACGTCGAACCAGCAGGTTCCGGCCTGGCCCACGTTGCTACACCAATATCGAGGTGAGTCAAACAATGGAATATCTGCTCCTCGGAGCGAGACTGCTGCTGGCGGCGGTCTTTCTCCTCTCCAGTATCGGGAAGGCACTGGACCTGAGCGGCGCGAAGACAGCGATGGAGGGTTTCGGAATTCCCTCGAGCTTCTCCAGACAGGCGTCATATCTGCTCATCGCCGCGGAGTTCGTCGTCGCGTTGTTGTTGATCCCGGACTCGACCGCCTGGTATGCCGCCATCGGCGCACTGTTGCTGCTCGGGGCGTTTATTATTGGCATTGCCTACAATATGGCAAATGGGCGGCACCCGGATTGCCACTGTTTTGGACAGATACACTCAGAGCCCGCCGGGTGGCCGACTCTGATCAGAAACACCATTCTGGGCGCGATCGCCTTGTTCATCGTGTTGTATGGAACTGATCGCTGGTCGTTTAGTCATGGAAATGCAGGAGAAAGCGCAGTGGATTGGATCCGAGACCTGACCACCTGGGAGACTGTCGTCTCGATCGTGGGCATTGTCGCCCTCCTCGTCATGGCCGGGCTTGTCTGGCTGGTGATTCACCTGCTTGGCCAGAATGGGCGGGTGCTCCTGCGCCTCGATGCGTTGGAAGCATCCATGGAGAACGTGGGCAGCGGAGTGGCCATGCCCGCAGCGGCGGCTGGTCTCGCCGCTCCGGCCGCGGTTACCGCTGCACCTACCGCGCCGCCAGCCGGTCTGCCCGTTGGCGCCAAGGCTCCGGCTTTCAAGCTCGAAGGAATCTACGGCGAAACGATGACGCTCGACGCCCTGCGCGCGCAGGGCAAGCCGGTGATGTTGCTTTTCACCGACCCCGGGTGCGGTCCGTGCAATGCGCTTCTGCCTGAAATCTCCAAGTGGCAAAAAGAGCATGCCGCGGTCCTGACCATCGGGCTCATCAGCTCGGGAACGGCCGATGCCAACCGGAATAAAGCTGCTGAGCACGGTATTGCGCAGGTGCTCCTGCAAAACCAGCGTGAAGTCTCGTCTCAGTTCAAGGCACACGGCACTCCGTCGGCGGTAATGGTCACGAAGGACGGCGTCATCGACAGTCCTGTCGCGGCCGGCTCTGCGGCGATTCGACAACTGGTCGCCAGCCGAACGGGCGGCACCGCTGCGCCGGCGGCCGCTCCCGCGGCACCGGCGCGTCAGCCAGCTCCCGCCCCGGCGCCAAAGGCGGAAGCACGACCGGCGCCCGGAAATGGAGCCGCTGTTGCTCCGGCAGCTGCGGCTGCAGCCGCGCCAGCGGCGCCAGCGGCGCCCGCTGCGGCCCGGAATAAGGGGTCTGGCGCAGACGCACCCGCCGTTTCACTCCCGGATCTCAGCGGCAAGCAGGTGAGTCTGAGCGATTATCGCGGGCAGGAAACAATGCTCCTCTTCTGGAATCCCGGGTGTGGGTTCTGCCGGAAGATGGCTGACGATTTGAAGGCATGGGAGGCCAATCCTCAGCCCAACGCACCCAAGCTGCTGATCGTTTCGACCGGCACGGTCGAGGCAAACCAGGCGATGGGTCTATCTTCGCCGACGCTGCTCGATGAAGGGTTCACCACTGGTCGCGCCTTCGGGGCCAGCGGCACGCCCTCCGCGGTCCTCGTCAATGCCAATGGCAAGATCGCATCGGGCGTTGCTGTCGGCGGTCCAGCCGTTATGGCCATGGCGCGTGGCGAAGACGCCCCAGCGCCCGCACCTGCGGCGGCCCCACAAGCAGCCGCGCAGAAGGCTGGCTCAGGTGAACCAGCGCCGGATGTCGTTCTCCCCGACCTCGCCGGCAACACTGTCAGCCTGCGGGATTTCAAGGGCGCTCCGACGATGCTCCTCTTCTGGAATCCAGGGTGCGGATTCTGCCGCAAGATGGCGGATGAACTGAAAGAGTGGGAAGCCAGTCCACCGAAGGGTTCACCGCGACTCCTCGTCGTTTCCACCGGCACCGTGGAGGCCAATCAGGCTCTCGGACTATCATCGACTGTCGTGCTGGATGAAGGATTCAAGACGGGTCGCGCGTTCGGCGCGAGTGGAACGCCCTCGTCGGTGCTCGTCGACGCCAGGGGACGCATCGCGTCCGCGGTTGCGGTCGGTGGTCCCGGCGTCATGGCGATGGCTCGGGGTGAGAAGGGACCGGCGCCAGCGCCGGCGGCTCCGGCAGCGCCACAGGCGCCAGCAGCCAAGCGCGGCGATAAAGCCCCCGAAATTGCGCTCAAGGATATCGACGGTCGGGACTTCACGCTGAGCAATCAGACGGGCAAGGAAACAGTGCTCCTCTTCTGGAATCCAGGATGCGGTTTCTGCAAACGAATGACCGACGATTTGAACCGGTGGCTCGGTGACCGACCGGCCTCTGCACCGGAAATCGTCCTTGTGTCGACTGGTGGCGCCGATGCCAATCGGGCGATGGGCATTCGCACGACAACCCTCATGGACGAGGGATTTACGACCGGCCGGAAGTTCGGGGCGGGAGGCACTCCATCGGGTGTCCTGATCGATGCCAATGGCAACGTCGCCTCCGAAGTGGCGGTTGGCGCACAGGCCGTGCTTTCGCTCGCCGGGGCACCCCAGGGCGCGCCCTCCTGACGCTCATCCTCATTCCTGAAATGCAACGAGCCCGGCTGTTCGCCGGGCTCGTTTGACGTCTCGATCAATCCCTGGCCGGTGCCGTGCGCGGTTCCTCGGGTTCGGGACCAGGAGACTCCATCATCTGGCCCATTCCGCGCACTCGCCGATCTCGGGCCTCGATAAGGTCCGCTTCCGCCCGTTCGACCTGCAACTTGCGTTTTCGGACCTGTTTTCGCGCTTTGCTCAATCGCCTGGTTGCAGACTCGAGCTGTGTCTCTGCGCTGCGGAGGCGCCGGATCGCTTTTTCTTCTTCCTCGATCAGGGTAAGCTCACGAGCAATCGCTTTTTCGAGGCCCGCCGGCTTCCCACTTTCCGCCTCATCGTTCGTCATATGTGATTCCTGCAAGATTCCGGGATCCATGCGTTTGCCCGATTGTACGGTAATATTGCCGGGCAAACCTTGCGTCGCAAGGACTGAAACTTGGCGTCCATCAGCAAAACGACAATATCTCTGTGGTGACAACAGGTGAACTATTTGCGCTCCCACGGATGAGACCTCTCGACGTGATCGCGGCGTTCGACATCGGTTCGAACTCGATAAAAATGTCGGTTGGTCGCCGCGACCCTGATGGCACGATCCGGGAAATTCTGGTTCAGGCCGAAACGACTCGGCTCGGCGCCGGCATAGAGACGACGGGGCGGCTGGCCGAGGCTAGCGTCGATGCGTCTCTTGACGCGCTGCGACGCTTCATCTCCCTGTCACGGCAGTTTGGCGCGAGTCGGTTCGTCGGAGTCGCTACGGAGGCTGTTCGAGTCGCCGCGAATGGCGCCGAATTTCTGGCTACGATGCAAAACGAGCTGGGACTGGAGATTGTGACGATTTCCGGTGACGAGGAAGCCCGCTTGACATTTGCCGGTCTGCCGGAGGCACTCAGAGGCTCAGGCTCGATACTCGTTGCCGACATCGGCGGCGCCAGCACCGAGCTGATCGCAGCGACGGACGGTCAGGTCGATGTCGCGGTCTCATATCAGATTGGCTCGGGGAGGTTTACGGATCGGTTCGTCCCGTCCAATCCTCCATCTCCGCGGGAACTCCAGGACGTAAAGGTCGCCGCCTTCAGCGCGGTCAACGTCGACCAATGGCCACCTGCGTGTGACAAGCTGCTCATCGTCGGAGGGACCGGAGAGTACCTCCGCGTATTGCTTGGGCACGATTGGCCGGCGAAGTTCGAGGAACTGCAGCCACTGCTCGATGAACTGACGAAAGTGCCGTCGACGTCACTTGCCTCGAGGATCAGTACCAGCGAGTCACGTGCCCGGGTCCTGCCCGCTGGCATCGCGATGGTCGCCGCGCTCGCTGAGCTCTCGGTCCCAGATGAACTTCACGGCGCACCCAGCGGCATCCGGCTGGGCCTGCTGCAGTCCGCATTTGGGGAATCTCGTCAGTGACCGGGAAAAGAAGCAGGGAGACGGCCGCCGGAACACCATTCAGGGAGGCCATGGCTTCGCTCATTTATGACCGCTGGCAAATAGTGTGGAAGGAACTGCCAGTCGTCATCGAAGGGAGCGATCCCGAGGGAGTCCACGATATGCGGGTAGCGTCCCGGCGACTCCGGGCGGCAATGGACGTCTCGGTGGACGCTTTTCCCTCCGGCTGGTACAGGGCATTGCACAAGAAGGCAAAAGCGATCACCAGCGAACTGGGACTGGTTCGGGATTGCGATGTTCAGATCGAA
>JBFWRO010000288.1:0-4784 GCA_050248865.1 Thermomicrobiales bacterium
TTCATTTCCGCCAAGTACGGGCAACGCATCGATCAGGTGATGAGTACCGCTCTCGATGTGGTGACCGAGCGTGAAAAACACGTTTCGACCGCACAGTTGAACAAGATGCTCCGTGAGGCCGTTGCCGCGCATCCCCCTGCCAGCAAACATGGCAAATACATCAAGTTCTACTACGCGACACAAGCCGATGTCGCTCCTCCAACATTTATCTTCTTCTGCAATGAGCCGAAGATGATCCACTTCTCTTACCGGCGATATCTGGAGAATCGACTCCGGGCAGAATTCGGATTCATGGGGTCTCCCGTAAGGCTGAGTTTCCGGGGTCGATCAGAGGGCGTCTGAGACGACCCGTCATCACGCGCCATATCCGCCGGGATGGCGTTCGTGCCAATCCCACGCTGACTCAACGATCGAATCGATGTCCGAGGATCGTGGCGCCCAATCCAGAATCGATGCAGCGCGGCGAATGTCAGCAACGAGAACGGGTGGATCCCCCTCCCGTCGTGGACCATCCTCGCAGGGAACCGACCTGCCTGAGACTCTTTCGATCGATTCGATGATCTCCTTCACGCTTATCCCTTCGCCTCCCCCTAAATTGAGAATCGTGCTGGCGGAGTTCAGTGCTTCCAGGGCCATGATATGTGCCCTTGCAAGATCTGCAACGTGTATGTAGTCGCGAATCGCCGTACCATCGGGAGTGGGGTAATCGCGTCCAAAAACGGTCAACGGATCGCGCCGGCCCATCGCCGCAAAGATGGCCGATGGAATCAGATGTGTTTCCGGCGAGTGATCCTCACCATTCTCGTATGTCGCGCCCGCCACATTGAAGTAGCGAAAGATCGAGTACCGGAGACCGTATGCCCGGCCGAAATCCTGAACCATCTGCTCCGCCATCAGTTTCGATGATCCATAAGGTGAGATTGGTTGCAGTGGTGAGTCCTCGCCGATCAATGACCCCTCAGGTGTTCCGTAGACTGCCGCCGTCGAGGAGAAAACGAATCGCTCCACTCCATGATCGATGGCCGCCTGCAGCACGATGTTCGTCCCACCCGCGTTCACGCCGTAATAAAGCCCCGGAAGTTTCATTGACTCCGGAACGACCGTCACCGCGGCAAAATGCATGATTGCGTCGGGACGTGAGTCCCGAACGGCCTTTGACACCGAAGCGGCGTTGCGAATATCAGCAGAAAACGTCAGCATTTCCTCTGGCAGCGACGAGACATGCCCTTTTGTGAAGTTGTCGAGTACGACAACTTCATGTCCATCCGCCGCCAGCAACTCGACTGTCACACGACCGGCATACCCCGCGCCGCCCGTTACCAGAACTCGCATCCGTAATCCCCCGTCTGAAGCGCTATTCTCCGCACCGTCATCGACCGGGCAGTGCAAAGGCGATGGTACAATCTTGCCCGCCTGTAGTCTCGGCCATTCTCCTCCCTCGAAAGGTTCATTTGTATGATTTCCGCTCGTTCCTCGCTTGCTCTCGCCGATCCGGATGTTGCGTCGATCATCGAGCGCGAAGAACAGCGGCAACGCCTCGGCATCGAGTTGATCGCTTCAGAGAACTTCGTCAGCGAGGCCGTATTGCAGGCCGTTGGCAGCGTGCTTACCAACAAATATGCCGAGGGCCTCCCGGGCAAGCGTTACTACGGCGGATGTGAATTTGTCGATCAGGCCGAAGATCTCGCCCGAGAGCGCGCTATGAAGCTTTTCGGCGCTCAGCACGTCAACGTCCAGCCCCATTCAGGCGCTAGTGCCAACCTGGAAGCGTATCTGGCGTTGATCGATCCCGGCGACAAGATCCTCGGTCTCAGCCTTGCTGAAGGCGGCCACCTGACGCACGGGTTGAAGGTGAACTTCTCGGGACGGTTGTTCGACGCGCATTTCTTCGGCGTCAATCTCGAAACCGGTCTCATCGACTACGACGAAGTGCTATCCAGGGCGAAAGAAGTTCGGCCGCGGGCGATTATTGCCGGCGCCAGTGCCTACAGCCGAGCATTCGACTACGCACGATTCCGCGCAATCGCTGACGAAGTCGGCGCGTTTCTCTTTGCCGATATTGCTCACCCGGCTGGCCTCATTGCGACTGGTTTGATCCCGAGCTCTATTGGACACGCTCACGTGACGACCACCACGACTCACAAAACGCTGCGTGGCCCCCGTGGTGGCATGATCATGACCACCGAGGAGTTCGGCAAGGCGATTGACAAGTCCGTCTTTCCCGGATTTCAGGGAGGCCCGCTCATGCACGTCATTGCGGGAAAGGCGGTTGCGTTTGGCGAGGCATTGACTCCCGAGTTCAAAGAGTATTCGGAAGCCGTCATGGCGAACGCCAAACGAATGGCCGACGTATTTGCAGAGCAGGGGCTTCCGGCGGTTTCCGGCGGGACGGATACGCACCTTATGCTGATCGATGTGGGAGCTATTGGACTGAGCGGAAAGCAGGCCGAGAAACTGCTCGACGCCGTCGGCATAACGGTGAACAAGAACACCATTCCGGGCGACCAGCGCCCACCCACGCAGGCTAGCGGTATTCGCATCGGCACACCGGCCATCACGACTCGTGGTTTCGGGCTTGATGATGTCGATCAGGTTGCCCGGCTTGTCGGGTCGCTATTGCTCCAGCCAGAGGATGAGCGCCTGGCGCGAGATGTCCGGGACCAGGTGGAATCGCTGGCCTCGCGGTTCCCGCTTCCTGGAGTGACTGCACCGCCAATCGCCTAGCACATGTCAGCAACGCGTAAGGAGGGGTTGCCGGCCATGGACCGTGCCATCATCGCGCTATCCCTCTTTGTGGTGACGGTCGCGACCTCGGCATTTCTTTCCTGGAAAGCCATTGGCCTTTTCACACGGTTCGAGGTTGTCGATCGCCCGACCAGCCGCGGAGTGAGTCAGCGTGTCGTGCCCCGTGCAGGGGGCATTCCCGTCGCCCTGGCGGTGTTGAGCGGCCTCGCCCTGAGTTTCTCGTTTGACGTCTTTCGGTTCCCAAGCGAGGTGGAGCGCCTGCTCCTCCTGATCGCCGGCGGCACGGTGGTCGCAATCGTACTCGTCGTCGATGACGCCGTCGGACTGTCAGTGAAATCCAAACTGGGGATCCAGGTCCTTGCCGCGGGCCTCGTCGTTCTACCGAGACTACGCGGCCCTCTGCATGGTATTTCGCTCGATCAATTCAACCTGCCGCTGACTGGCCAGGTCTCCATCCCGCTGCTTATCGCCATCCCGGCCACCGTTCTCTGGTTCGTCGGGATGATGAATGCTGTCAACTGGGCGGACGGCATCGACGGAATGGCCGCCTCGCTGTCATTGGTCGCGGCGGCGATTATGTTTCTGCATACCTGGTTCTGGCCGCGACACGACCCGCAGTTCACGATCTCCCTGCTTGCGCTTACGATCGCCGCGGCGATTTGTGGCTTTCTGCCGTTCAACTGGAACCCTGCCAGAATCATGCTTGGCGACTCCGGAGCCAATTTCCTCGGGTTCATGCTTGCCGGTCTTTCGATCATTGGCGGCGCCAAAATGGCCACGGCTTTGCTTGTGATGGGATTGCCGTTGCTCGATGTGGTCTGGGTGGTGACGAGTCGCAAGCTTGCCCATCGACCAATCACTGGAGCAGATATGTCCCACCTTCACCACCGACTGCTTCGCCGTGGCTGGAGTCAGTCGCGAATCGTGATGGTCGTGTCGATGATCTCATTTGCGTTTGGCATGGCGGCGCTTCTTTTGCCCAACAGGGAGGCAAAGCTTCTCGCGATGGCCGTGCTCGTACTCCTGATGGCACTGACCATTCGCCAGATCCGTGCAGAAGAGATCTGATCCGGGCAGGATGGCCGGCACATCTGTTCCTATTGCAGGAGAAGCTCGAATCTCGGTCGGTCTTTGGGATTGCGACCCGCTTTCCGGTCGACCGCGTGAGCCAGAGACGAGACGGCGTCACCGGAATGACGCCCCAGAACAGCGCCAACAATGGCGCCCGCCAGACCTCCGACAACGGCGCCCACCAGAAAGAGGAGAGCCGGTGACGATTCCTGTTCAGCTGGCCGCATGGAAGATTTGCCCGACCGAGCCATTGCCCCTCCGTTCTCGTCCTGGAGCCCTTTCAGCTCACCAGTTACTGGATCGACAGAACGCGGGGAGCATCTGCCCATAATTGTTCCAAACGGTAGAAATCGCGGAGTTCACTGCTGAAGATATGCGTCACGACTTCACCATAGTCGAGCACGATCCAGCCTGACTGCGGCGTCCCTTCGGATCGTATCGGCCGAATCCCGGCCGCCGCGAGCTCATCCCCGATTTCCTCGGAAATCGCGCGCAACTGCCGCTCATTCTCTCCTGAACAGAGGAGAAAGAAGTCGGCGAGCGACGAATGCTCCGTGATTTCCAGCAGCACCGTGTTCGACGCCGGCGTGTCCGTGAGAATATCGGCAATTTTCAGCGCCAGCTCGCGCGGTTCCGGGCGATTGTCCGATGTCGCTGTGTTGTACGTGACCGGGCTCGACATTGGTGATTGGATATCCGTTATGCGTCGATAGCGAGCCTGAGCTCGCTGCGGATCGGTGGGCCCGGCAGGATTCGAACCTGCGACCCTGGGGTTATGAGCCCCGTGCTCTGCCTCTGAGCTACAGGCCCTGACATTTCGGCAACCTTTCGTCCGCATAGGACGCTGCCGTCATCAGATAGGTGAATGATACTCGCAGCACTCCGAACTGATGACGCAACAGTGTCCAGACCCGCGTTTGCTGAGGCCTCTCACTCGTACTCCAGAAGAACATGTGCGAACGTACGCC
>JBFWRO010000289.1:0-4781 GCA_050248865.1 Thermomicrobiales bacterium
ACGGCTCCCGACTTCAGCAGTGGTGCGATGTCGGTCATGATGTCCTTCATGGCAAGAACCGGGGTGGCGAGGACGACCAAATCGGCCTCGGCGACCGCGCGACGCAACTCCCACTCAGCGCGGTCGACCGCACCAATCTTTTTGGCACGGCTCTGATGCTCCAGGTTCTGGTCGAATCCGGCGATTTCGAGCGCGACCTCGCCGCCCTTGGAGTTTGCCAATGACCACTGCTTCAATCCGAGGCCGATCGATCCGCCGATCAGGCCGAGACCGATGATTGCGACCTTCTGCATCGAGATTTTGCTCCTTACGGGTTGGGTGCTCGCGAGTACCCTACTGAAAAACGACTTGTGTGTCGACTTCCCGAATCCAGCCTTCCTGACCCGATTCGGTTCGGAACCTCAACCAGACAACGCCTTCCTCGTCGATGGCATCTTCGTCGAGAAACATCAACGGGGTGCTGGGATCAAGTGAACCAATGGGATCCCCGGAAGAGACACTGGGACCGGGACGAAAATTGATGGTGAAGTCCGGGTTCGACGTGTGTGTGGCGACGAACTCATCTTCCGGCCCCGTTTCGCCGGCCGTGGCGATCGTCGGCTGGGATCCGACGCTTGCTCCGGACTGCACTGTCGACGTGTCTGCTTCCTGCTGCGAAGGCTCCGTATCAGTCGTTTCTTCGCCGGGATCGCTGTTGGATGCGACTTCCAGCTGAGGCACCGGGGTGGTGTCGTCGTATCCGGTAACCTCAGCGACGTACGGTTCGATACGCCCAAAGACATATGCGGATGAGAGTACACAGAGCGCTATGGTTACAGCCATGGTCAGCCCGACAGCAATGCCTGACCTGCGTGAGTGCTGGCGTAGTCGATTCGACAGTCCGGTATCGGTCATTTCAATGGAGTCATGAGTCACGTGCTTCGTGGATGCAAGTGCAGGAAGCGGCGCGAGTATAGCATGTGCCCGTTCGTCACCAGAACGACTGCGGACTATATCAGGTTACTATCCCGCCCTGAGTTGGTCACGATGACGATATTCGAAGGGGACACGCGATGCTGGCATTGAGCCGGACGGATCTCAAATCACTGATACCCATGAAGGACGCCGTGGAGCTGATGAAGCTCGCTTTTCGGGAGCTTTCGGCGGGAAGGGCCCAAGCCCCTGTCCGATCTGTGCTCACGGTCAATGACGACCCGTCAGCCATGTTGATGATGCCCGGGTACGTGCCGGAAAACGGGGCTCTGGGGTTCAAGACTGTCAACTTCTTTGCCGGGAATCCGAAGCGCGGATTGCCCACGATTCACGCTATTGTCTGCCTGATCGACCCGGAAACGGGCATACCGCTGGCCATCATGGAAGGAGGCTTTGTCACGGCTCTCAGGACCGGGGCTGTGTCGGGCGCGGCATCCGACCTGATGGCATTGCCGGACAGCAGGACGCTCGTCGTGATCGGCGCGGGGGTCCAGGGTGTCACGCAGGCGGCCGCGGTCTGTGCCGTGCGACCAATCGAGCGGATCATCGCAGTCGATGTCAGTGGAGACCAATTGGCCCGGTTCGAGGCGTCGCTCACCGAAGAGTGGCCAGAGGTTGACGCCGAGGTCGAAACAACGACCGACACTGGTGCGGCGGTTCGGCAAGCCGACATAATTTGCACGGCGACGACAGCCCGATCGGCGGTATTCGCCGATGCCGATCTGAAGCCGGGAACCCACATCAACGCTGTGGGCGCCTTCACGCCGGAAATGCAGGAAGTCCCTATCGCGACATGCGGCCGGGCGAGGATCGTTGTCGACAATCACGAGGCCGTTCTCGAGGAAGCTGGTGACTTGCTCAAGGCGATGGCGGCAGGCGCTATCACAAAAGACGATCTGAAACTCGAACTCGGCCATGTGGTTGACAACCCTGCGCTTGGACGAACCGATGATCGGGAGATCACATTCTTCAAATCTGTTGGCAACGCAGTACAGGATGTCGTGGTCGCGCGATATGCCGTCGATCAGGCGAATGTCCGCGGGTCAGGGCAGGACATCACGCTCCTCTAGGACGGCTTGTCGGCATTCAGCCCTGACGGAGGATCACGCTGCCGTCCAACCCACGTCGATCGGAATGATGGCGCCGTTTATGCGCGCTGAATCGTCTGACGCGAGAAAGGCGATGAGATCGGCGACATCCTCTGGCTCGATCATCTTGGGGATGAGTGCTGCGTACGCCCCGGCTCGCGCGGCCCCGGCGTGATCGAGTTTGTCCTGCGGCATCGTCTCGCTGATGCGCGTATTCACGCCCCCGGGACAGACGGCATTGCACCGAATGCCCTGAAGGGCATAGACCCAGGCGGTGTTACGGGTCAGGCCGACGAGCGCATGTTTCGAGGCCGTATAGGCAGCGCCCGCCGCGCCGCCTTCGATTCCGCCAACCGACGCCACATTGACGATCGAGCCGCCGCCCTGGGCGATCATCTGCCTGACAGCCCTGCGCATCGTATACATCGGTCCATCGAGGTTGATTGACATCACCTTGCGCCAGACGTCGTCCGTGAGTTCGCCGACTCCCTGCATGTAATCCATGACCCCGGCGTTGTTAACGAGTACGTCCAGCCTCCCGTGGGTCGAGACCGCTAAATCGACCAGTGCCTCGCCGGTCGCAGCTTCGGCGATATTGCCTTGCTGACCGACGACCGCACCACCGCTCTCCCGGATCCCGGCGATTGCCGCTTCGAGGCGATCGCCATTCCAATCGGCCGCGACAACCAACGCACCTGACGCTGCAAAACGCCGGGCCGTGGCGAGGCCGATACCGGAACCGGCTCCCGTGATGATGGCAACTTTTTCACTCAAATCCATATCCGACCCTCCGATCATTTTCGGCATGCAGGAGCGCATCGCCGATGCACATGCTGTACCTTCCGCCAACAGGTTGAACCGGCACCCGGCCGGCTCCCATCGAGATCAATCCTCTTCAGGCTGATGTGTTAGTCGGCTGCAAGGGCGACCGAGGCGCTTTGCTCTCCCATCGGGCAGACACCAGCGTCGCAGACATGGTCAACTGCATGTCGACGGAACTCCTCGGGGAACTTTCTCAACATTCCCATCAGAGGTTCTGGCGCGACCTGGCCCAGGCCACACAGCGACAGCTCGATGATGTGCTTCGATGTTCGCTCCATGAGTGGCAAATCGCTGGCAGACCCGCGACCGAGCCGGATTCGGTCGAGGATTTCCACGAGCGCCGGGTTTCCGAGCGAACACGGCACGCACTTGGCGCAGGATTCGACTCGATTGAATGCGGTGAGGTATCGTGCGAAATCAACGGAGCATACCGACTCGTCGAAGACGACGAATCCACCCGAGCCGAGCATACCTCCGACCTCGGTGAGAGAATCGAAATCAACTGGCAGGTCGAAGTGTTCCGGGAGCAACGGACCGGCCGAAACGCCGCCGGTTTGAATGCCTTTGAAGGTGTAGCCCTGCCGCGTTCCACCCCAGACTTCGTTGACCAACGTTCCCAGCGTGATGCCCATGGGGACTTCCACCAGCCCCATCGTTTTCATCGGGCCCTGGACGGTCATCAGTTTGGTGCCCTTGCTCTTTTCGGTACCAAACTGGGCGTACCACTCCCCACCTTTCAGCACGATGTCGCGGACATTCGAGAGCGTTTCAGTGTTGTTGGCGACGGTTGGGCGCTTCCAGAGTCCTTCCTCGACTGATCGAGGCGGTTTCGTGCGCGGTTGACCACGTACGCCCATGATCGAGTACATCATGGCGGAGCCTTCTCCGCAGATGTAAGCGCCGCCGCCGGTTCTCATGCGGAACTCGACATCTTTACCAGAGCCCAAAATGTCCTTGCCAATCAGTCCGGCCTTTTCGGCGTCCTCAACGGCCCGGCGGAAGCGCTTGATTGCCAGCGGATACTCGCCGCCGACGTAGTTGTAACCACGCTCAGCCCCGCAGGCGATGCAAGCAACGAGGATGCCTTCGAGAATCCGGTGCGGATCACCTTCGTGGATGCGGCGATCTTTGTAAACGTTCGGCTCACCTTCGTGGCTGTTGCAGACGACGAACTTCGGTGTGACTCGCGCCTTCCGGCCACTTTCCCACTTGATGCCCGCCGGGAAACCTGCGCCGCCACGCCCACGGAGATTAGCGGCGGTCATCTCCGCGATGACCTCCTCTCCGCTCATCTCGAAGAGTGCCTTGAATAAGGCGGAGTAGGCTCCGACAGCGACGGACTCCTCAAATGAGTCAGGATCGATGACTCCCACGTTGGCCAGCACAATCCGATGCTGGTACTTGTAGAAAGGGAGTGAGCTGAGTGGCTGAATCCCGTCGAACGGCGCATCGCCCTCGACACCGAGGATCAGATGCTCAGCTTTGCCGGCAAGGATCGCAGACACATCGTCCACAGTCACGCTGTGATAGGCGATCGCTGGAGCACCGGGCCGCTTGACGCGGACCATGACTTCGGCCCAGTCCGCGCCGTCGACGCCCGTTTTGCGAACCACCAGGTCATTTCCCGCATGCTGCTGAAACGCGTCGAGCACCTGCGCCGCGCCTTTAGCCAGCGAAGAGCTTCCGACTCCAACGCTAACGACCGTGTGGGAACCGTTCCAGAGATTGTGCCAGCGCTCTTCGGCTCTTTTCCGATACTCTTCGAAATCTGATTTCGAACGGAACTGTGGAATCGGCGTCTGAAGGTCGGTCACTGGGCAGCTCCCGCATTGACCTGGGCAATCACCCGCTGCACCAGATCGTTGAATGTCTCCAGAGTGAGTTTTCCGAAGTACACGT
>JBFWRO010000290.1:0-4768 GCA_050248865.1 Thermomicrobiales bacterium
AAGATCGAAATGCGGACTCAGCATCACGAACGTCGTACCATCATCTCGCCAGTGCTGCTCCCATCCCGTCGTGTAGAGCAGCGCGTCTCCCGCTTCGAGACCATGGACATTCGCATCGAGGTCCTCAACGGTGATGTGCTCCCGTGGGCCCTTGGGTATGACGGCGATCGAAGCGTTCTCGATAAGCTTTTCGTCCGGAACCTGCTCGATGCTGGGGGCATCGGCGAAAAGGTGCTTTGCCGTCTCCAGATAGGTGCCATAAAGCGTCGGCATGGCAAACCAGTCGTTCTCGAACCCGTTTGCTTCGATAGTCGCCCAGCGCTTCTGCTCGAATGGCGGGACGAAACCTGGCATCATCGCTCCATACGACCAGATTCCAGGCTCCAGAACGCCGGTAATATCCAGATACCTCGTCATGTTGGTCCTCTCTACCAGTACGTCATTGCGTTGCGAAAGAGATTGCGCAGATCATCGGCACTTGCGGGTCTCGGTGAGAGCTTGGTCACGCGTTCCTGCGGCAGGGTGCCTTCGACCAGCACATCGAGATCACCTTCCCCAAACCCAACCGCTGACAGTCCGTTTGGCATGCCGGTCTGCTGCATGATCTCGATCAGACGTCGCGCCAGAACTTCACCAGCCATCTCCAGGGGCACATCGCCGGTCTCAGCGCCGAGCATACGCGCCGCTTCGAGGTGCCGCTGCGGATTGGCTTCTGCGGTAAATCGAAAAACGGCCGGAGCATTGAGAATCACCGACATGCCGTGAGGCACCATTGGGTGATCGTCTGGATAACCCGGGGGGACGTAGCTCCGCACCGTGCCGGATACGGGATAGGACATGCCGTGGGGCAGATGCACTCCTGCATTGCCGAAGCCGATGCCTGCGTACGCGGCAGCCAGCATCATTGTGCCCCTGGCTTCGAGATTGTCCGGTTCCTCCATGACGGTCGTCAGTGTGCTGGCGACCATTTCCATCGCTTTGGAGGACCAGATATCGCTGATCGGATTCGCGCCCTGATAGGCGGGCCGGAATCTGGGAGACGGGGGAGCAGGCCGGCTTGAATACGGAATCGCGGTATAGGACTCGATCGCGTGGCTGAGGACATCCAGCGCCGAACTTGCCGTGACCATCGGTGGCATGGTCAGCGTATTCACTGGATCGAGAATCCCGATCGCCGGACGCAGGGCCCGATTGGCAATTCCCGTCTTCGCGTTCATTGCCTTGTAATCAAAGATCGCCACTCCCGTCGTTTCGCTTCCGGTGCCTGCGGTAGTGGGAACTGCGATCAGGGGTTTCAGCTTGCCGGGCACCGGCGTGGCCTGTCCAATCGGCGCGTTGACGTAAGTCAGCAGATCAGCGGGCCAGGTCGAATAAAGGTTCGCAGCTTTTGCCGTATCAATGACCGAGCCGCCGCCGATTGCCAGAAAGCCATCGAAACGGCCCGCGGCGGCCACCGCAATTGCCTCACCAAACGATGCATCTGTCGGTTCGATTCGGACGGCGTCGAAGATGTCGAACTCCAGCCCCTCTGCCTTGCACGATTCGACCGCAGTCTCGACCGCTACGCTGTCGCGCAGATGCTTGTCTGTGACCAGTAGCACGCGTTTGACGCCAAGTTGGACAAGATCGTCGCCTACTTCTCGCGTAACGCCCGGTCCGTACTTGATCGATGAGGTGTCGAGGGTAAACGCCTGTTCCTGTGCCAATACTGTCCCTCCCGAACGTGCATGTCACTTCCGGCATTATCGCCTTGAAGGACAGGTTCTGCCTGGTTCAACTGCGAGGGAAAAGGTGGTAAAGCGCATCGTAGAGTTCACGGTATGTCGCATACCGCGCGTCGTACACGTCGCGATTTCCGTCAGCTGGTGCGTTGATGACGCGCTGCTGCAGAAAGCGGTCGATTTCCGACCATGCCGAGAAGGCGCCAGTCGCCATTCCTGCGACGAAGGCGACCCCAAGCGACGAACCGGTGTGACCCGGGAAAGATGTGATTTCGGCGCCGAGCGCATCAGCGGCGATCTGTCTCCAGATTGGGCTGGATACCCCGCCATTCGTGGCCAGGTAGCGCTTTGGCCGATGACCAGCCTCGCTGAGCACGTCCACATGATGGCGAAATCCGAAGATGACGGCCTCCAGTACTGCCCGGAAGAGGTGGGCTGGACCGTGCGAGAGATCGAGTCCGAAGATAACACCGCGAGCATGTGGATCGAGAATGGGCGTCTTCTCTCCCAGGAAATAGGGAAGAATCACCACGCCTTCCGACCCAGCCGGTATCGCGCTGGCCGCGTTATCCAGTTCGGTGAGTGTCGCCCTGTTCGGTTCTTTGCCAAGGATGTCGGACACTAACCACTTCACCAGTGATCCGCTTGCCGCCATGCAGCCGTTGAGAAGAAACATCCCCGGAATATCATGAGCATCGATGAACAGGCGAGGGTGAGTGACCAGTGTGGATGAGCAGTAAAGGATGTCTCCAGCGCCACCGAACTTGATCAAGGTATCGCCATCCTCCCGCAGGCCCGCCGCCAGGGCTGACGCCACGTGATCGGCGCTGCCGGCAACAACCGGCGTTTCGGCAGGCACGCCCGTTTCCGCAGCGACCTTTTGGCTCACCGTGCCAACAATGTCAGATGGCTTATGGACTGACGGGAAGTAAGTGGTCTCGAGATCGACGGCTTCCAGGAGATCGGTCGCCCAGCTGTTGGTGATCAGATCGAACAGTCCGCTCTCGATGGCCCAATTGAGCTCGAGCGAGCATGCAGAGGGTGGCCCGCCGGTCAGGAAAGCGGTAACCAGATCGTATGAACCAGTGATGGTTTTCGTCTGTCGCCACACATCAGGTTCATGGCGTTGCACCCAGCGCAGGCGGGGTGCAATATGCTGGAGATTGGTGAATCCGCCAGTTCTGGCGAACAAACGGTCCTGATCGAGCTGCACCGATAGCTCCGCCGCCTCACGATATGCCCGGGCGTCGTTTTGCTGAATGGATGGACGAACCGGCTGGCCCGCCTCGTCGAGCAGGACCATCGCTGGAACCATGCCACTCACGCCGATGCCGGCCAGCTTTGCAGGCTGGAAGGACGGATTTCCGGTGATCGCCCTAAGTGAGCCGAAGGCTCCCGAGATCCAGTCGGCTGGGTCTTCTTCCGCCCACCCAACATCCGGCGAATGTAGATCGTGCGCAACGGTGGCCTCGGCGAGAATGCGCCCCGCCGCATCGAGCAGCACTGATTTGACACCTGTGGTGCCAATATCGACGCCAATCAGCTGGATTTCAGTCACCGGCCGCTCACCCTGTCGACCTCTGTCATCAGTGTCGCCACGCGATCGCGGTCGACGGGATTCCAGGTGACACCGTCCACTTTCAAACTGGACCCGACAATCGCTCCATCGGCAAATTGAAGGAGCTCGGCGGCGTTCGACACCTTGAATCCGGTATTCACCAGCACCGGAACTCCCGATCCTGCGATGGCGTTTGCCACGCTCGCCAGGCTCGAGGCATCAGCCGCTTGACTGGTGATCGGACCCGAAACGCAAATAGCATCCGGGGATGACGAAAAAACAACCGACTTCGCCACCTCATCGATCGGACGGGGAGCCAGCTGCGCTGCGAACTCGGCGTTGATGTTGAAGATCAGCCTTACAGTCTCTGCGCCAATCTCCCGCCGATAGCGGAAGGCATCGCCTGCGGAGCGTATCCACAGACCAAAATCCCCGGCAAATGCACCGGTGAAGATCTCCCGGCAAAAGCTCGCTCCGCTCGCCGCTGCAACCGCGAGCGTTGCGCGAGGGTCCCAGAGCAGGTTGACGCCAAACGGAACCGAGAGTTCTCGGCGGAAGCTGGCAACCACATCCGCCATCGCGGTCGCGGACGCCATGTCGGCATCGAGACGGTAGGGACGATCGTTCTCATTGCAGAACATGACCGCATGAATGCCACCCGCCTGTAAGGCTTCGAGATCTCGGGCAACCCAGTCGCGGATCGCTTGCATTCCCCCCGCGGAATCGTAAAGCGGGGTGCCGGGCAAAGCCGGAAGATGCACCATTCCGATGATTGGTTTGGGTTTGCCAGTCAATTCCTTCAGCCAGCTCATCGTATCCCCCGGATCACCTGTTGACGTCAAACACTGTTCATTCCGGTCTGGGTGGCAGCTTACCATCGAGAACTGTGAACGGGTTCCCGAATCGGCAATACGGAGTGCATGCACTGCCGACGGTGATCGCATGCCGTCCAACCACTGAAGTGTTTCAGGGCGTTTCGTATCTTCCGGATTTTGCAGTAATTGCCAGTTTGAAGATGGTGGTCATCGCGCCAAGGTCCGGAATCGCTGCCGGCGCTGGATAGAGCGTCCGCAGCGCGCGCAACTGTTCCGCCGGATCGACGATTTCGGAGAAAGTCGCCTCGACGATAACACTTTGCCAATTGTCCGGCGCAATGCCTTCATCGACCTCGAAGGTCACGCGAGGCTCGGCGCGCATGAAATTGAGCTTGCGGCCTGGTCCGGAGTGAGCATAAATGTTCTCACCGTCATAGCCGTATGCCAGAGGGACCAGGTAGGGGCGACCACTTTTCCCATGATCGCAGCAGGATATGCGACCGATGATCGCACGATGCAGGAGCGCTTCGATGTCCTGGTCAGAAAGGACGCGAATGGTTCCCACTATCAGGATCCCGCGCGAACATCGATCTCGACGACATGAATTTCGTTCATTAGGTACCCCTTCTGATTCCATCGTGCCTTGCGCGGCTGCTGGATGCCTCGCTCGTCGG
>JBFWRO010000291.1:0-4756 GCA_050248865.1 Thermomicrobiales bacterium
AGGATCACGCTGGGATTGATGGTGGTGCAAGACCTGGCTTTGATTCCGATGGTGGCCCTGCTCCCTGTGCTGGAAGGCAAGAGCGATCGTCTGCTCGAGACCCTCGGCATGTCACTCGGGATTGCCGCAGTCGCATTGGTACTCGTTTTCGTTCTGGGCACGCGACTGGTGCCGCGAGTTTTCGACATAGTTGCTCGCACCGAGTCTCGAGAACTCTTTCTGATGACCGTGGTCATCATCGCTCTCGGTACAGCCGCCGCCGTGGAACGCGCCGGGCTCTCGATCGCGTTAGGTGCGTTTCTGGCAGGTCTCGTTGTTTCTGAATCCGACTTCGACCGGCACGTGCTCTCGGAGATCGCCCCACTGCGTGATCTTTTCAGTACAGTCTTTTTCGTAGCGATCGGCATGCTTCTCGTGCCCGCGGAGATTGTCGAGAACTGGCACATCGTGCTGCTCTCGATGGTGGTGCTCATCGTGGGCAAAACATTGATCACAAGCGGCGCCCTACTTTCAGGCGGCGCCGACTTTCGCGCCGCCATTTTGAGTGCGACGGTCGTCGCCCAGATGGGTGAGTTCAGTTTCGTGCTGGCAGGAGAAAGTCTTGCTGATGGCATTATCACCGACAGTCAATACGGCCTTGTGCTTGCAGTGGCAGTGGGTTCCATCATCGCCACGCCGTTTGTAGCTCGAGCCAGTCCCCCACTAATTCATATGGCGGGGCAACTTCCCGGAATCGATTCCCGCGACTCCGACCTTCGGGAAGAAAACCTGCCAGCTGCTCCGCTCTCTCACCATGCCATCATCTGTGGATATGGACGCGTCGGGGCGGTGCTCGGTGATGCCTTGCAGAAACGGGGTTTCAAATACTCCGTCATCGAGCTGAATCCCGGCATCGTGCGCTGGCTGCGGGATCGCGACATCCCCGCCTTCTACGGTGATGCTGGGTCCGATCATCTGCTGATCCACGCCGGCATCGCCTCGGCCCGGGCGCTCATCCTGACCACCCCCGATCTGATTTCCGCACCGGCTGCGATCCGGCACGCCCGCCGTCTCAATCCGGACATCGCTATCATCACCCGTGCTCCGACCAGCGGAGACATTGATATCCTTCGGCAAGCAGGAGCGACTGAAATCATTCAGCCAGAATTCGAAGCCGGCATGGAGTGCGTGCGATACGCGCTTCGAGAGTTTGGAGTGTCGATGCGGGAGACGACGGCGATCATTGGCAGAAAGCGCACGATTTTCTATTCGGGCGATGACACCGAGTCCGGATTCTCTGAACCGGATGGCGGGTTGACCGACGAATTCACCGTTCGCTGAGCATCGTGGCCTCGAAAAACAACGTGTAGACGCCTGAACGAAGGTCGACCGGGAGAACGCATATGAAAGCCGCAGTTCTGTTCGATATTCCTGGCACTTTGCAGATCGTCGACGTGGAAATCGACGTTCCTCGAGGCCGGGAGATACTGATCGACGTCGTTGCATCGGGACTCTGCCACAGCGATCTGCATTTTCTGGAAGGCAAATACCGTCACGAACTTCCACTCCTGCTCGGTCATGAAGCCGCCGGCATCGTTCGCGCCGTCGGCGACCAGGTCACAACCTGCCAACCTGGGGACCACGTTGTCACCTGTCTTTCCACATTTTGTGGATCGTGCCCTATGTGCCTGCGCGGACGTCCGGTGCTTTGCTCCCGCCAGGGAGTCGAGCGTGGGGCTGACGAACCCCCTCGCGTTACGTACAGGGGCGAAAAGGTGCATCTCTTTGCCCGCCTCGGCGCGTTCGCAGAGCAGATGCTCGTCCACGAAAACAGCGCCGTCGTTATTCGCAATGACATGCCACTCGACCGCGCTGCTCTCGTCGGTTGTGCCGTCGTCACCGGCATCGGTGCGGTAATCAACACAGCGGCGATTCCTGCGGGGAGCACCGTTGCCGTGATCGGCTGCGGCGGAATCGGGCTGAATGCAATTCAGGGAGCCGCCATTGCGGGCGCCAGCCGCGTCGTCGCAATTGACAAACTCGCCTGGAAACTCGATGTGGCCAGGCGATTCGGAGCCACCGACGTGGTCGATGCCTCGGAAGAAGACGCTGTCGAGGCGGTCAAATCGCTGGTGCCGGGAGGAGTGGATTTCGCCTTCGAGGCCATCGGTTTGAAAGTTGCGGCCGAGCAAGCATTTGCCATGCTCGCGCGAGGCGGAACGGCGACTGTGATCGGCATGATTCCCGAAGGTCAGACACTCGACATACCGGGCGACATCCTGATGGCCGACGAAAAAGTCCTTCGCGGGTCCAACATGGGCTCCAACCGGTTCCGGATCGACATTCCTCGATATGTCGATCTTCACCTGCACGATCGCCTCAATCTCGACGATCTGGTTTCGGCTCGCATCTCGCTAGACCAGGTGAACGATGGCTACGCTGCCCTCAACCGCGGCGAGGTCGCCCGCAGCGTGATTGTCTTTTCGGCATAAGCGCAAGTCAGATTTGACGGTACTTGGTTTCTTGAGCCTGGCAATGTCATTGCCGGGAAGACCGGAGTCCGATTACATACTAACTCGATACATGGCATAAAGCGTCTGCGGATTAGCTCGCCGATGCCAACTACGTCTCCGGCTCCAGATTCTCTTCTGGTCTCCATGCACCGCGAAACGTCTCGGCCAGGTGCCTGCGACTAATGATCAGTGTTGCTGCAGCAAGCACGATGTAAACGACTGAAAGCTCCACACGGTAGTCGGGCCACACGAACTGAAACGCGAACAACCCGAAGAGCATTCCTGCGCCAACAACTGACAATCTCCGGTCGAGCAAGAGCGCAACGGCAAAGAGCGACTGAGCCGCCGTCAACAGGATTTCGTCTTCCTGGCGATTATCCAGCGGCAGTGGTTCGATCGCTCCCAGGGCTATGGCATAGATCAGCGGCAACATGCCGACCAGAAGGGTCCACTGATTCACCTTCGAGGAGACAACGGTGCCCAAAGCCGCCGCCCCCGCGGCACGCCAGGCGAAGATCGCCACCACGACAAACTCCGGCGCTTCCGAGGCCAGCGGAGCCAGCCACTGCACCAGCAAGAACTCGTCGATCCCAACGTCGGTGCCGGTAGCCACTAGCGATTTAGCAAAGGCTTTGGCCACCAGCAGCACGATACCCGCCGCTGCCAGCGCCAGTACTCCAGTCAGCGCTCGGCGCCGGTTCTCCGGCAATGCGCCGATGGTTTTGGCCGGTCCCACCAGGTCAGGATGCTCGGCAGGAAGGCGGGTCAGTCGCCACATGTAGACGATAAATATTGCCGCCAATACGAAACAGTCGAAGAGCGAGATATTTCCCTTGAAGGGAATCACAAAGGCATAGGCAGTCGCCGCCAACAGAGCTATGAGCTCGAGACCATGGCTGGCGCCAAGTGTCACGGAGCGCTTCCGCGTCCGAAACCAGATGATTGCTATAACCATTGGCCAGGCGATACCCACAAGCAGCCTGTTCGCTCCGGTCATATTTGCAACCGCGTAACCGGCATATGCAGGATCTTCGGCCGCCATCCAGGCGAACGACGCATCGACGACATACTCTGGAAGAATGGCAATCAGTGCAAGCAGCGCCAGGGCCAGCCCCTGCGAGACATCGAGCTGAATGACCTCCGCGGCCCAGGAAAGCAGAAAAGCCGCGCCAACGATCGCGATGCCGAAGAAGAGCGCCCGCACGGGATCCGACGCCTCTACCAGACCCAATCTGAGTGCCAGGCCCGGCAGTGAAACCGCGCCAGCGATAATCACGGGCAACCAGCTACGATTCATAGGGCAAACCCTTCATGGTGCGATGTGAGGTCCTCGTCGTATGTTGCGGTTGGTCAGGAGTAAGACCGGAAGACCGCTCCCTGGTCCAGCAGAATCGGTGCCACGCCGATCGAGCACTCCATCTGACGAAAGCCGCGATGGGTGGATGCGCACGTGTATGTGACGACGCCAGGTGACCTTCGACCCAAATAGCTGGGTGACATGTGGCTGAATGGGCCATCGTCCATTCTGTCCTTCTCGGAAGCCCGGGCACAAAAAAACCCCGGCAACATCCGGCGGATGAGCCAGGGTCTGGCCAGGCGAAAAGGACTTCGCACTTCTGCCGCCGGAGTGCATTGCACTCGGATTGACGACGGCAGGCCCGCTCACGCGAGAGCGGGGGTTACTCCCCCTGTTGGGCCAGAGATTACCACAGCGAGGAGAAAGCCAATCGAGGTCCGATCGACGAATCCCTCGGCGTGCTTCCATCATCTTGTCGGGCGAATCGCAACGATTCTCCAGTTAGCGGGCAATGCGGTTCATTGCTGCACGACGACGCGATGACCGCCGGCTGCCTCCCAAAGGTCACCGATGGTTGCCCTCACGCCTGATATGCCTAGTGTCCGGCCGCCGCATCATCTATACTTTCGCGGCTGTGGGCTCGGAGAGGTGGCCGAGTGGTTGAAGGCGGCTGTCTTGAAAACAGTTAGGCGAAAGCCTCGCAGGTTCGAATCCTGTCCTCTCCGCCAGCCGTTCGGGTCCATTCAGGCAAAGACCATCGGGGAAGGTGCCAGAGAGGTCGAATGGGGCCGCCTGCTAAGCGGTTGATGGGTTTAGAGCTCATCCGAGGGTTCGAATCCCTCCCTTCCCGCCGGCTCGTTTGTTGATGATGGATCGGCGAGCAAACTACTGCGCATATGCGCCCGTAGCTCAGGGGATAGAGCGATGGGTTGCGGACCCAAAGGCCGCAGGTTCGAATCCTGCCGGG
>JBFWRO010000292.1:0-4756 GCA_050248865.1 Thermomicrobiales bacterium
AGTTGACCACGATCATCGCCCGCCCTTCAACGGCTGCGACGACATGCTGTACCACCCGGCGAATCTCCGGCGATGAACGCGACTTTTCCCGCACGTGAATGACATCGACCCCATGGGCCGAAATCAGGCCTGCCAATTGCGCGATAGGCAGCACGCTGCGTTGACTGTCCGTGACCCACATCAGGTGCGGAACTTGCCTGATCATCGATCGATATCTCCGGTAACGACCTCATAGAGTTCTCTTGTTGCACGGAGCGGATCACGGTCGCCAATCACTGCGCTCATCACAGATACTCCGCATGCGCCCGCAGCGATAACGCTCTTGGCATTCGAAACGTTGATTCCGCCGATCCCGACAATGGGAAGCCCCGAAAGCTTTTGTCGAACTGAGAGTATCGCCGTACCGGTGGCTGGTCCTGCATCCAGCTTCGACGACGTGCCGAATACCGGACCAACGCCCAGGTAATCTGCGCCCGCTGCCTTGGCAGCAATGGTCTGCTCGTCGGTCTCCGGTGAGTAGCCAATGAGGAGACCGGGACCACCGATCTCCCTCGCCGCCGCTACCGGAAGATCATCGACGCCGAGATGCACGCCATCAGCCCCGCTCGCCAGCGCGATATCCACACGGTCATTGATGATCAGCAAAGCCCTGTCTCGAGTCACGACGCGTAATTCCTGCGCAAGGGCGAAGTTCTCTCGGTCTGAAAGTGATTTGGAGCGGAGTTGGAGTGCAGTTGCTCCTCCACTGACCGCCTGCCTGGCCACTTCCTGGGCACCGAGGGCGCACCATGCCGGATCGACGATCACGTACAGCAGGAGTCTCTTGCAGAGTGACGGAGACTGCATAGGTGCCTGCCAGCTAGCTGCGGGCGCCAACCACGCCTTCGAGTGGGCTGCTCGCGCTCGCATAAGTTTTTCGTGGAATGCGGCCGGCAAGAAATGCCTTGCGGCCCGCCTCGACGCCTCCCGCAATCGCCTCGGCCATCAATGCCGGATTCGGTGAAAGCGCAACGGCCGTGTTGACAAGAACCGCATCGGCCCCTGCCTCCATGGCTTGAGCGGCGTCCGAGGGCACGCCGATTCCCGCGTCGACCACCACAGGGACAGTGGACTGTTCGACAATAATCCGGATCGAATCGATGCTAATCAATCCCTGCCCCGAGCCGATCGGCGAACCAAGCGGCATCACGGTAGCCGTTCCCAGTTCTTCCAGGCGCCTGGCCAGCACCGGATCGGCTCCGATATAGGGCAGCACCGTGAAGCCCTCCTCGATAAGCACTCGAGCGGCCTCATAGGTTCCAATCGGATCTGGCAGGAGGTACTTGGGGTCGGGAATAACCTCGAGCTTCACCCAGTCAGAAAGTTCCAGCGCCCGCGCCATGCGGGCGATGCGAATCGCCTCTTCAGCAGTCTGACATCCCGCCGTGTTCGGCAGGATCGTGTACCTCTTCCAGTCAACGTCCTCGAGCACCGATCGGCTCTTGGGATCATCGAAATCGATGCGGCGCAAGGCCACGGTGACAATCTCGGTGCCCGACGCTTCGAACGCCGCAAGCATCTCGCTCGAGTCACAATATTTGCCGGTCCCGAGCATCAACCTGCTCCCGAACGTCTTGCCCCCGATCGTCAACGGCTTGTCAGTCATGGTAGCGGTTGTCGAAGTCATCGAAGCCCCTTTCAGTTGCTCGCCACGATTCGCGCAGCGGCGGGTGGAAAGTGATTGACAGGTGAATGCCCGGAGCCGATCGCGTAGCTGGTGGCCAGTGCTGCACTGATATAGTCCTTCGCTCCAGCGATCGCATCGAGCGGGCCATCTCCCAGCGCGAGGCGCGCGGTAATTGCCGCGGAGAACGTGCAGCCCGTTCCGTGCGTGTTTCGCGTATCTATCCGGTTTCCGGGCAGAACCACAAATTCCGCCCCATCGTAGACGAGGTCATTGGGATCACCCTCATTGTGCCCAGCTTTGATCACGACCACCCTCGGACCATACGCATGTATCGCTCTTGCCGCTTCCTTTCTGGATTCATCAGAGTCGATGGACATGCCGGAGAGCACCTGCGCTTCGGGCAGATTGGGAGTCACGACGATAGCGAGAGGCAGCAGGGCAATGACCAGAGACTGAACTGCATCCTCCTGCAGCAAAAAGTCGCCGCTCTTGGCAACCATGACCGGATCGACGACGAGTCGGTCGATCTCCCACGCCTCGATCCGATCGGCGACGATACGCACGATGGACGCGCTGGAGAGCATTCCGGTCTTGACGGCATCTGCGCCGATGTCCTGCATGACGACATCGATCTGTGCCGCGACAACCTCCTCAGGAACCTCTGCAATCGCGTAGACGCCGGTGGTGTTCTGCGCGGTTACCGCGGTGAGGGCACTGGTTCCGTACACACCGAAGGATGCAAAGGTTTTGAGGTCGGCCTGAATACCCGCACCACCACCTGAATCAGATCCGGCGATGGTCATCGCCCTGTTCACATGATGACGGGATAGGGAGTTCTCGGTCACGGTGATCCTCGCAGGAAACAGAGACGCCGACGCACGTGCGTCGGCGGTGACCAGAGAGCGAATCTGCTCGTTGACCTCCCTTCGCCGGCATGACCCGGATCAGGTTCGGAGGGTTGGCGACAATCATAATGCCGCTCTCTCAGCGCATTCCGCACCCCTGGCAACCGGGTTCATCATACCATGGGCGTCAGGGTAATCGAGAACCTCGGTGCTATACTCGAACCGCGAAAGTGAAGGTCACGTTCGCTCTTCACAGCCTCAGAGAATGCCCATGAATGTCGTCGAAGGATTGCAGGCCATCCGAGCCCGGCTCGTTGAAAACAACGCCGATCCGGCGACGCTGTCGACCGTCGATGTGTTCCTGAAGCGCGCCGCACTCCCGGCGGCGCAGAGCGCTGCCGCCACATCTCAGCTCCAGCTGGTCCGGCTTCTCATGCGGACGCCCGCCTCTAACGCCAATGTCCGCGTCTACAACGATCTCGTGCGTCTGGAGGAAGAACTGGAGTCTGCGGCGGTTCAGGCTCATGCCGTTCGCGCAGCCGAAGAGGCGAAGCCAGTCCCCAAGACCAAGAAGTTTTACAAGCAGCAAAGAGAGCGGGACGAGAAGAAGGCCTGATCGACGCTGCGCGGCCCACAGTTCGGTCCCGGGAGGAGCGCCGGAGCACACCCGGCGATGAGGTAGTCGCCATGTCTGATCAGATTGTTCTCGATCCTCTGACCCTCGTGCCCCGTGTCATCGGTCGATACTCACCCGTGTTCGCTGATCGTGCCGAGGGCATCCGCGTCTGGGATCGTGAGGGAGTCGAGTATCTCGATTTCACCTCCGGTATTGCCGTCGTCAATACCGGACACTGTCACCCTGCGGTCGTGACAGCAATTCAAACGCAGGCGGCCAGAGTGATCCACGCCCAGCAGAACATTCTGTTGCATGAGTCAATGCTGCTTGCCGCATCCGAACTCGTCGCCACACTGCCGGACACATTGAATCAGGTTTTCTGGGCGAACAGCGGCGCCGAGGCCGTTGAAGGGGCGATCAAACTGGCAAAGGTCGCAACCCGCCGTCCAGCGATAGTGGCATTTCGCGGCGCATTTCACGGACGAACACATGCAGCGATGGCAGTGACCTCGTCGCGCTCGAAGGTGCGTGGGCACTATGAGCCCCTTGTGCCAAGCATTTACCACGCTCCGTATCCTTACTACTTCCGCGCGCCCGTTCCTGGTGGCCAGGAGGCGGCTGACGACTTCTACGTCGCAGAGCTCCGGACGCTTTTCGACACGCTGGTCATGCCGGATGACGTCGCTGCGATTCTGGTCGAGACGATTGCCGGGGAGGGTGGGTATCTGGTGCCGTCCTCACGATGGTTGAAGTCGCTGCGTTCCATTTGCGACGAGCACGGAATCCTGATGATCATGGACGAAATTCAAACCGGCGTCGGCCGAACGGGAAAGATGTGGGGATTCGAGCACTTCGATGTGACTCCCGACGTCATCACGGTCGCCAAAGGTGTCGCATCCGGCATGCCCGTGAGCGCGGTTGTGTCATCGAAGGAAATTATGGATTCCTGGGCTCCGGGGGCACACGGTGGCACCTACGGCGGTAACGCTGTCGGCACCGCCGCCGCCGTCGCCACATTGCGCGTGATGCGCGACGAGCGTCTTCCAGACAATGCCGCCGCCATGGGAGATCGTCTGACCGCCGGATTGAAGAAAATCCAGCAGGATCACCCAGTAATAGGCGATGTTCGAGGTCCGGGGCTGATGATTGCTGTCGAGTTTGTCACGCCGGATGGTTTGCCGAATCCCTCGGCCGTTTCCAATGTGATTCGGAAGTGCCTCGAGGAGAGAATCCTCCTGATTACCTGCGGGACTTACGACCAGGCGATTCGGGTCATTCCTCCGCTGGTCATCGATGCAGCGGCTATTGATCATTTCCTCGCCGTTTTTGCTCAGGCAGTCTCAGAGGTCGACGCCTGACGGAGCGGTTCCCGCACCGCTACCGGGTCCCGGACTCTCAGTCGCCACGACTGATGTCAAATGCTCGCAGGGCGTCGCCTCAAGCGAAAATCTCCTCGTCACAACAGAGATTTGCGCTGTGCCCCTCAGCGAGACGCCTGTACACATGAATCACGTACGCCGCCACCGTCTCCCAGGAGAACCGTTGCGCGGCGATATGACCGTTTAGACCCATGCTGGACGCAAGATTCGTATCTCGGAGGATGGAAATGAGAGCGCCCGCATGCTCTTC
>JBFWRO010000293.1:0-4748 GCA_050248865.1 Thermomicrobiales bacterium
GCTCCGGGTTACGCGAAGTGAGGCCGATTTCTCTGGCATGGTCGTGCATCTGGGCGCATTGGGACTCGTGACAAGAGTCACGTTCGACATTCAGCCAACCTTCGAGGTGAGTCAGGAGGTGCTGGACGATCTGCCGTGGGAGCCGCTTCTCGAGTGCTTCACCGAGATCTTCTCCAGCGCATACAGTGTGAGCGTTTTCACCACCTTTGGGCATGACCGTGCCGGGTCGCTTTGGCGAAAACATCGGCACTCGGAGGGAGGGCTACGTTCGGAGGAAACATGGGGAGCGACGCCGGCAAACGAGGCCCGTCATCCCGTCAGGGGGTTCGCAAGTGACCCCTGCACGACTCAGTTGATGCAGGCAGGGCCCTGGTGCGACCGCCTGCCACATTTCAGAATTGGCGCTGTCCCATCCGCAGGCCAGGAGATTCAGGTCGAGTATATGATCGACATCGACCACGCTTCCGAAGCCGTTCGTGCACTGCGAGCGTTCGAGCCTCGGTTGCGCGATGTGTTGATCGTGTCTGAACTGCGCACCATCGCCGCTGACGACCTGTGGCTGAGCACGGCGTATGGACGGGACTCGCTGGCCATTCACTTCACATGCCATCGCGATCAAGCGAAAATCGATGCGCTGCTGCCAGACCTGGAATCGTTGCTCGAGCCGTTTTCGCCGCGTCCACACTGGGGCAAGGTATTTTCAGCCAATGCCGAGACACTAGCTTCTCGCTATCCAAAATACGGTGATTTTCGTCAGTTGCGTCAGCAACTCGACCCTCGCGGTGCTTTCATCAACCCGTTCATGGAACGTGTTGGCCTCGCCTAGCGACCGCGATTATTGGAAATCAAACTCACGAATGTCATCCTGCTATGCTGGATGAAAGAGCGGTGTGCCCTGAAAACGGAAGAGGAGAAAGACGGTATGGGCAGTTTCGGCATCAAAACCGCGCCACAGCACACAACTTACGAGGCCATGCTCGCGGTCTGGCAGGAAGCTGATCAGATCGAACTAATCGATCATGCCTGGTTGTTCGATCACTTCGCCCCGATCCAGGGGGATCTTGATGGTCCCTGTCTCGAGGGCTGGACTACCCTGGCGGCGCTCGCTCAGGCTACACAGCGGCTGCGAATCGGCCTCATGGTCACCGGCAACACCTATCGCCATCCCGCGGTCCTCGCCAAGACCGCTGCCACGCTCGACGTCATTTCCGCCGGTCGTCTCGACTTCGGTGTTGGGGCTGGCTGGAACGTATACGAGCATGAAAGTATGGGCATTCCCCTCTATCGGCCGGGCGAGCGCATTCGCCGCTTTGGTGAGGCGTGTGAAATCTGGAAGCGGCTCTTCACGGAGCCGACGGTCACGTTCGACGGTCGCTATTACCAGCTGAAGGAAGCCCGCTGTGAGCCAAAGCCGGTACAGAAGCCTCACCCGCCTTTTGTCATCGGAGGTGGCGGAGAGCAGCTGACGCTTCGCGTCGTCGCCCGTTATGCAGACGTCTGGAATCATGGCGGGTCGCTGGAAGACTTTCAGCGCAAAGTTGGAATTCTCCACGGGTACTGCGCGGAAATCGCTCGGGATCCCCAGGAGATCGCTCTTTCCTGGCAGCTCCGGCCAGATTTCGACAATTTGCAGGCATCGGTCGATGACATCAGACGATTTCAGGACGCTGGTGCGTCGCATTTCGTCCTGATTCTCCCGGCGCCGCACGTCGCAGGTGCTGCCACTCGTGTGGCCGAAGAGGTCATCGCCAAAGTGCGATGACGGTGGTGACCGCTGACCACCGAGACGCTTCCATTTGCCGCTCACTGAGGACTACGGCCTACCCCACAAGCTGGATCGCGTTGATCAGCCCCTGCATGTAGCCGATCGCGTGCGCGCGACCTCGGTGCGCCCAGTCTGAATCGTCGTCCATATGTGGAACGTGGTCGTCGAGCAGAAATCCGTCGAATCCTGACCGGTAGAGCGCCAGCATGACGGCGGCCGGATCGTAATTCCCTTCGCCTATGAAACATTCCTGAAACACCGGCACGGTTCCCTGCACGTCGCGAAAATGGACATACAGGATCTTGCCGCGCGGTCCGAAATACTCGACCATTTCCATCACGTTGTCGGCGCCGCCTGGCATTTCTGAGCAGCACCCGAGACAGAGATCGAGTCCCCAGGCCTGGCTTTCTCCGGCAATCGCCTCGGCCTTCTTGAATCCCTCGACGTTGCGGAAGAGCCTGGCCACGCCTCCCAGCATCGGCACCGGTGGATCGTCCGGATGGAGGGCAAGCTTTACTCCGGCCTCTTCAGCCACCGGCAAGACCGCTTTCATGAAGTAGGCGTAGTTTTCCCACATTTGCTCTGCAGAAACTTGCTCCTCATCCGCCTCGAGCACGGCAACGCTGTCCACGCGCTCATCCCGTTTTGCCACGAACGACCGGCTGAGCTCGTTCCCCGATCTCATCGCCATGTCGAGATCGAACGACGTCACGAGCGCACCACCTCTGCCTGGCGTGGTGCGTGAGGTCCGCCAAACGGAGTTGGGCATCCAGTGGTAGCCGAGAATCGGTACCCCAGCCTCACCAACATGACGGATCGTCGCCTGATAGTGCTCGATCTGCTGGTCGCGTCCCGGTAAGCCAAGCATCGCCTTGTCGTAGAAATGAATTGGGACATTCTCGATCGCTTCGAACACCAACCCATGTGACTCGACCTGCTCGACCAGCGCCTGAAGATCGGCTTTCTCCCATCGATGCTCGCCTGGGAGCTTCGGGGTATTCATCTGAACTCCGCCGACTCCCAGCTGGGAAGCGAAGCGGAGCCGCTCATCCGACATCTCATTGAACTGACCGATCGCTACCCGAATCGCCATCGAAGCTGGTCCTTTCCCCATGGTGCGGCGCGCTTTCCAGTGAACAATCTTCGCACGAAATGACCGCGTCAAGTCCGCGTATCGTGGAAAGATTGACAACTCGGCTCCAGATTGTTACGTTCAACCTACCGTCTTGCGGTGCAGTGAAATAGGGCGCGGCCCGAAAGGAGTTGTCCGATGTCAAGGAACGCTCGAGTTACCCGACGCAGCCTTCTCGCAGGCGCGGCGGCGGGAGGTGCGGCTGCCACTTTCTCCTCTGGCCGGCTCGCGGAAACGCTTGCCGCTCGGCAGGCCCCGGCTTTTCTGCAGGAAGGCGAGTCGCTAACCTACTGGGGAGGTTTGATCTTTTCCGACGATGCAAACAATCTTCTCGTCGAGACGATCAATGCCTGGGGTGAGGAAAACGGCGTCGATACCGAAGTCGTCATGATCAATCAGAATGAGACGGTGCAGAAGGTCTCCGCAGCCGTCGAATCCGGCACGATGCCGAGCGCGCTGGACATGGGACTCGATCTGCAACTGCTGCTCACCAACACCGGGCAACTCATCGATCTCGACGATGTCTTCACAACAATAGGCGAGGCTCACGGGGGCTGGTATCCGTCCCTCGACGGTGCATCGATGCTCGCCGGCGCTCGCACGGGCGTACCCTTTGGCCCTTCGGGCAACCTGCTCTTCTCGCGAGCCGATGTGCTCGGCGAAGCAGGGTTGACACCCCCGCCCACGACCTGGCAAGAGGTCCGCGAGTGGTCGCTCCAGGCGCAGGAGCCGCCTGTTTACGGCATGGGATTTGCCCTTTCGAACGTCGGCGATGGCAATACGATGATGTCCGTCATGCAGTCGTATGGAGGGCGCATTGCCGACGACGCTGGGACGACGGTCACAATCGTCTCGGAGGAAACGCGGGCGTTCATGGAATGGGTGACTGGAGCGTATGAGGAAGGCCTCTTCCCACCGGGCGCCACCACCTGGGATGGCGGCGGCGACAACACAGCCTACCAGTCGGGTCAGGCCATCTTCATCGCGAATACTGGCAGCGTCCACCTCGCACTGAAGGAAGATGACCCTGAGCTCGATGCCGCGACCACGTTCTCTTCGCTGCCATCGGGACCTGTGGCGCTCATCTCGCCCGTGAACATCAACGTTCGGGCGATTCCCGCTTCCACGCCGAATCCCGACACGGCCAAGGCGCTCATCGAATACCTGGCCAATCCGGAATTCATGGAACAGTACTACAACGTGGCGATTTACGGTCCGGCCCTGCAGGGCTACGAATCCTTCCCGATTTTCACCGAGCCTGTCCACGGCGGACTTCTGGACCTCGTGAAAAACGGTACGGCCCCGGGATTCCCGGATGTCTACAACACCGCGTACGCCGATCTCTCGGCCAATTTCATCATCCCCAAGATGATTCAGCGCGTTGTAGTCGACGGAATGTCGATCGACGATGCGATGGCCGAAGCGCAGGAACAGGGTCAATTGATCTACGACAAGTACAACTAGAGTCAGTTTCCTCACCCCCAATAGCCGCTGCTCGGTCTCCGGGCAGCGGCTCCGTCCCGGGCGTACGGCGGGCTGGAAGGAGCGATGACGGCGAACGGTATCAACTCATCGATCAAAGAGAACAGGCCGTGGCTGAATTTCTCTCGCCGCCAGTCGCTCTGGGGATATTTACTGGTCGTCCCGGCGTTGGCTGTTCTGCTCGCTCTCGTAGCCTACCCGTTCTTCTATGCGAGCTATATCTCATTCACTGACTGAATCGTTGGCGATCCTGGCGCGTGGGTCGGCCTCGACAACTGTCGCTGTCTATCGAAGACGGCCAGCTTCGAGAAAACCGTTCGCAACACGTTCGTCCTGGTCGTCGTATCCGTCATTGCCAAACTGATCAGC
>JBFWRO010000294.1:0-4739 GCA_050248865.1 Thermomicrobiales bacterium
CGATTTGACGGGAAATCGACTGCCATCATCGCTGGTCTCGCGGATATCAGACCTCGAGCGAGTTATTTTCTGCCCAACCATGTATCTGGGTGCGTTCGTCAGCTATATCATCGCGCCGCCGGATGTCATCGTGTATTACAGCGCGCCCGAGTACCTGAAGCGCGCCCATCCATTGACGGTTTCGAATGGCCGGCATTATGACCACGTCGCCACCTCTTCGCCCCTCGATGAAGACAACCTGCTCGATGCCCTGAAAGCCTTATCAGATGTCAACAGACTTCGCATCGTGGAGCTTCTCGCTTCTGGAGAGCTCTACGCCCAGGAGGTTGTGGGCAAGCTGGGGATCGCTCAAAGCGCGGTCTCGCGGCATCTCTCACTGCTCGAGCGGGCGGGGCTGATCACGGTCACTCCACGACGTGGCATGAAGTATTACTCCCTCAACGAAGAGAAAATGGATGAGGTGGCTGCCAGCCTCCTCTGCCGCTGTTCCTCCTGAAGATTTTTCTGCCTGTCAATCTCATCGAGGCCTGGCACGCATTGTGCGGCATGGGAGGTGAGGGCCTGTCACGCCCCATCAGAGTGTCGCAAATCTAATTGTGAAATTGATCACTAAAAGGGTATGCAAATATCGCGAACTCGTGTTATCATCCAGATACGTTAGCTGATGAAGTGATCGGCGCCCGGCCTGAAGAGGTCGCGGGAACGTTAACAAGTGAAGATGTGGATGGTTTCATGATCGATTCCTGAAGGTTCAGGAGATCGAGACCTCCGAGCGGCGCACACACGTTTCATTACGGCCCGAACCGTTCGGAAGCAAACTTTGCCGCCTTGGGCGACGTTAGCCGGTTGCCTGGCACAGATAAACCTCTAACTTCCTTCCACCATGCGTCGTGTTCATCGTTCGATGCACGATCGCTTCTGTAAACTATCCTCTCCGACGCTTGACCCCGATCGCGGTCGAGCTGGTAATCCTCGGCAGCGATCGAAAACGCTGACGCCCGGTGCAAATGCACCGGGCGTCGCTGTTTTTCCCGGACATGCTCTTCGACAGTGTGCCGGGCTCACTCATTGTTCCCTGGCATCGATTCTCACAAGACACCAATCGCATCTCCTGCAACATCGGACAGGAGTCATGCTGACCAGCGCGGCGGTCCTCCCCTCATCCACTCTTCACATTGCGCGAAGACGAACTACTCGATCCGCGGAAAAAGCGGAACGGCGGCGCCGACCCGGCCGAACGTTACCGAACCCCAGGAGCCTCTGGTCAGAAGATCTCCCGGGGCCACGGGTGGCAGGCCGAGCTGATCCATGATTCTGTCCGCCGTGTCCGGCATATAGGGAGCCAGCAGCAGACCGGCAATTCGCGTCGCCTCCGCTGCTGACCAGAGCGTCATATCCAGGTCCGCTGCTCGTTCGTGGTCCTTTGCCAGACGCCAAGGTTGGCGTTCTTCCAGATACTGATTCGTCCGCCGTACCAGTTGCCAGATGGCATCGATCGCGTCATCGAGATCCCACTCCTCGATGAGCCGCTGGGCGTGTGTGCGGCTGAGATCGGCGACCGAGCGGATATCGCGCTCGAGCGCTCCTTCTGTCCCAGGCGATGGAACGACTCCGTCTCGATAACGACCGATCATCGACACCACCCGGTTGAGCAGATTGCCCAGGTCATTGCCAAGGTCGCTGTTGTACCGGTGGAGGAGATTGGCACGCGAAAAATCGCCATCGGAAGCCAGCGATACGTCACGCATCAGATAATAGCGAAGTGGGTCGGCGCCCAGCTCCTCCACGAGCTCTACGGGATCGATGATGTTGCCGGTCGTCTTGGAGATCCGTTTGCCTTCCAGCGTCATGAACCCATGCACAACAATTCTGTTCGGCAATGGCAAACCACCGGCCATCAGCATCGCCGGCCAGTAGAGGCAGTGAAATCGAGTAATGTCCTTGCCGATGATTTGCGATTCCGCCGGCCAATACCTGTCGAAGCGGCTCGTATCATCGGGAAACCCAATCGCCGTCAAATAGGTCGTCAGCGCGTCGAACCAGACATACATGACGTGCGCGGGATCACCAGGCACAGGGATGCCCCAGGCGTCCTGCCCCTCGCGAACCTGGCGCGAAACCGAAAAATCCTTCAGGCCGCTCTCGAGCAGGGCCATCATCTCCGGGCGCCAGACGTCGGGAGTGACGAACTCCGGATTCCTGGCAAAGTGATCCTTCAAGATTTCCGTGTACTTGCTGAGTGCAAAAAAGTAGTTTTCTTCCTCGAGCCAGTCCGGTTCGATGGTCGGATGCGCGGGACACCGACCATCCACCAGTTCCGACTCGTTGTAGTAATTGTTGCAATTCGGGCAGTACCAGCCTGCATAGATCGCCTTATAGATGTCGCCATTGTCGACTGCCCGCTGAAAGAGCTCCGTCGACGCGCGGAAATGACGCGCCTCGGTAGTGCGGGTCCAGGAATCGACCGAGATGTTCAGAGCCTTCCAGGCTCGCAGAAAGGCCACTTCCATCTGATCGGTCCATGCTGCAGGGGTTACGCCATTGTCGCTCGCAGCGCGAACGATGTGCTGGCTGTTTTCGTCGAGTCCCATGCAAAACGCGACATCGTCGCCAATGAGGCGGTGATAGCGGGCCACCACATCGGCCGCCACCTTTTCCAGGGAATGCCCGAGGTGCGGCGCCGCGTTTGGATAATCGATTGCGGTTGTGATGTAGAAGGTCGATGCTGACAAACGTGGTGCCTTTCTGTGCCACTCGTGGCCGTTCGCGCCACCAGCCATGGTACCGCATCACTGCCCTACCCCAGGCTACCGAAGACGCAGGTATCATGCGAGACACGCCGACGGACAACCCTATGGACGGAGCGATTCATGACCAGGACGAGCGTCAATCAGCTGCTCGGCTATCCCGACGACGCGAGACTGCTGATCATCAACGCCGACGACTTCGGCATGAGTCATTCAGGGAACGCTGCGACGATAAAGGCATTTGAACATGGCATTCTCACGTCCGCGACACTGATGATGCCCTGTCCGTGGGCGCCGCATGCAATCGAGCTGCTCCGGCAGCACCCGAATCTCCCGTTCGGCGTGCATCTGACCATCGTCAGCGAGCACGACGCGATGCGGTGGGGACCGCGCGCGTCACGCGACAAGGTCAGCTCTCTGGTCGACGATGAGGGTTACTTTCTCCGAAATTCGCAGTCCAGGTTTCTGCTCGATCAGGCCAGACTCGACGAAGTCGAGATCGAGTACCGCGCCCAGATCGAAGCAGTCGTCGCTACGGGACTGGAGCCGACCCATTTCGACTGGCACTGCCTGTATGACGGAGGTCGTGACGACATCTTCGACCTCACAACCGCCCTCGCCCGCGAATACGGCGTCGCCATGCGGGTTCACGACCCTGAGAAGGCGGAGAGGTTGATTTCGTCAGGGTTGCCCGCTGTGAATCGCGGCGTGCTGGATAGTTACAGCGTGGCGACCGAGGGCAAAGCCGACACGTTGACACGGTTGCTCAGGGAGCTTCCGGCCGGTTTGAGTGAGTGGGCGGTCCATCCCGGACTCGGTGATGCTGAAGCACAAGTAATGGAGCCGTTTGGCTGGCGGGTGCGAGCGTCTGACTTGGACTTTCTCACTTCCCACATGGCGAAGGAGACATTTGAAAGTGAGAACATTATTCTCGTGAGCTATCGCGACATCCGCGCTGAATGGAAGCGGTGAGACGAGGCCAAAATGGCGCCTCACTCCCCTCCCCCACTCCGGGCCAGCGCATAGTACTTGGCGTCGGGATGGTGAACGACCAGCGCCGCCGTCGATTGTTCGGGGTCGAACTGGAATCCGTCCGTAACCGACACGCCGATCGAGGCGCCATCCAGCAGCTCCTGCACAATGGCATGCTGCGACAAGTCAGGACATGCGGGGTAGCCCCACGAATATCGTTTTCCCGTCTCCGGGCCAATCTTCAGTTCCTGGCGGACGCGCTGATGGGCATACTCGGCCAGACCCTCGGCACTCTGCACGCTGAGTCCGTGGCTGAAATACGCCTCTGAGTACTCGCCCGCGGCTTGCAGGTGCTCAGTTCTCTTCGTCGCCTCCGAGCCCATCGTGACGAGCTGCAGGACCGCCACATCCCGGCGGCCCGAATCGACCGGAAGGAAGTAGTCGGCAAGGCACAACCGCTCCCGGGCCGGTTGCCGGGGAAACGTGAACCGCGCCACTTCAACGGCAGGATCGTCTGGATCGAAGAAGATCAGATCGTTGCCAACGCCGTTGGCCGGGAAGTATCCGTAGCGCACCCGCGGCTGCAACCAGCCAGACTCGACGGCATCAGCCTGCATGCGGGCCAGCCGGGGAAGAAACTCGTCCCGCTGCATCGATTCCCATGCTTCGTCCTTGAGACCTTTTCCACCCCAGTGAAGCCGGAAAAGCGTTTTCAGATCGAGATGGGCCCATAGGTCACGCAACGCGATCCCGTCCATGTCCCGAACGCCCCAGAAGGGCGGGACGGGAGGGTCATCGACGCGTCGGACTGTGGAACCATGGACTTCGCTGGCCTCGGCAGGGGCATGAAAGGAGTCACGCATCTGGCCAGTGAGCGCCCGGTTGGCGGCCTCGAACGTCTCTTCGACGAGCGCTTGCCGCTGGACCGGATCGATCAGCCGATCCATGATTGACAGGCCTTCGAACGCGTCTCTGGCGTAGAAGACGCCCGGCTCATAGGGAGCGTCGCTTCCGGCGTAA
>JBFWRO010000295.1:0-4724 GCA_050248865.1 Thermomicrobiales bacterium
AAGGAAGACCAGCGCTACTTCAGTTGATCCCGGTTTCTGAACCATGCTACAATGCCAGCCGCCTGGAGGCGTGGTGTAGTGGCCTAACATGCAGCCCTGTCAAGGCTGAGATCGCGGGTTCGAATCCCGTCGCTTCCGCCATTTGGACCGTGAGCATCTGCTCGCGGTTCTTTTTTCGCCCGATGAGATCCTCTGTAGTGTCGTTCACGAATTTGCCGCGTTGCCTCACTGGCGGAAACAGACCTCGAGCGACCTGGAGTCATCTGACTCACTCATGCCCACAACTGACGCTGTTGCTATGCCCAAGTCACAATCTTCGCGAAACACCCTCGTCCCAGACAGAGGTTTCTGTCGAGATGGCATGATATCTGCGACTGGCCAGGGAGAGGCCATGGCCTCTCGATTCTTGGCACTCTAGACTCATTCCGAACGGAGTCAGCAAGATGCCGGCAAGAGCACTGTGGAAAGCCGAGGTTGTCGCCGGAACATTCCGCGTTCCCGTGAGCCTCTACTCTGTTCTCGACGAGAAATCAGTTCGATTTCGCCTTCTTCACGACAAGGATCTGGAACCGGTCAGTCAGCAGATGGTCGATCCCAGGAACAACAAGCCCGTTCCACCGGACGAGATAAAAAGAGGTGTCGAAGTGGAGAAAGGGGTTTTTGTCGTCATTACTGACGATGAACAGGAGGATTTGGAGCCTGCAGAATCGCGGGAGATCACACTCGGTCAGGTTCTGGATCGCTCATGCATCGAGCAACGATGGTTCGATCATCCCTACTACCTTGGCCCAGACGGCGATAGCGAGCGTTACTTTGCGCTTGCCGAGGCCCTTTCAGACAAAAATCAGCTCGCCGTTGCCCACTGGACGATGCGCAAAAAGCGATACAACGGTGCTCTGCATGCCACGGGAGGCTACCTGATGCTCGAAACGCTCCGGTCCACGGAAGAGCTGCTCCAAATCGATCCCGTGAAAACTCCTCCAAGCCGCGCGCCTGACAAACGAGAACTGGATCTCGCTGAACAACTCGTCACTGGATTGCAGGATGAATTCGATCCCGCCCAGTGGCGCGATGAATACCGGGAGCAGGTGCTGGAGCTCATCGACCTCAAGATCAGAGGCAAGGTCGTCAAGTTCCCCAAAGAGAAGCCTCCCAAGTCTGGCGGATCATTGATCGATAGCCTCGAGGCGAGCCTAAAGCAAGGCGGGAAGCGTTCACGTGCCAGCAAAGCATAAAAAGTTTCACAACGACAGCAACGATCCGTTCCCCTTCTGGAGCGGAACAATCACCTTCGGGCTTGTCAGCGTGCCTGTTGATCTCTATCCCTCTGTGCGCACGTACCGAGTTCCGCTTCGCATGCTTTCCCCTTCCGGTCAGCCGCTCAAGCGCAAGTACTTCTGCTCCGCCGATGGCAAGGCCCTGTCGAGCAAAGAGATCGTCAAAGGATATGAGAAGGACGACGGCGGTTTTGTCATCATCGATGACGACGAGCTCGAGGCGCTGTCGCCGCGAAAATCCCGCGATATCGACCTCCGCGTCTTCGTGGATCGCGATGAGATCCCCGTGCGGCTCCTGCAGCGACCTTACGTCCTGGCGCCTGGCGGCGAATCCAGTAAGGCCTACCACCTCCTGGCCGAAACGATGGAACGCACCAAGCTGGCGGGAATTGCCACCTTCGTCATGCGTGGAAAGGAGTACCTGGCAGCAATCGTGTCCGAGGGTGGCTTGCTGCGTGCATTCACCCTTCATTTCGCAGACGAAGTCCGCTCTCCAGAAGCGGTCGGGTTGCCCCCGGTAAAGTCCGCACCGTCGTCACTGCGAAAGCAGGCTCAGGCGGCGCTTCGAGATCTCCGTTCCAGCGAACTCAACACCGATGTCCTGAAGGATGAGAATGCGGCTCGCCTGCTGACTCTCGCCGAAATGAAACACAAGGCGTCTCAGGATGTCGTGGAATCGACCGTCGAGGCAGAGGAACCTGATGTTGATGACGAGGAAGGAGACATCGTCGACATCATGGCCGTGCTCAGAAGGAGAATGCAGGAAGGGACCCGTACCAAGAGCAAGCAAACTCCAGTGGGAGGCGACGCGCTCCAGTCGGAGACGAGAAAAACACTATATGAGCGCGCTCAGGAGATGGATCTCCCTGGTCGCAGCAGCATGACGAAAGACGAGCTCATCGAAGCGTTACGAGAAGCTAGCTGATTAGTCGGTCAGCGACCTCCGCGATTCCTCATAAGCCTCCCATGGGTCTCGATCTCTCGTCCGGATATGCTCGGGAACGTTTTTCATGCCGAAACGCGGGGGGCTGCCTCCAGGGTTCTCCAGTTGGGTCCACTCCACCGGCATGGCCACCGGCGCCCCTGCCCTGGCACGCGGTGAGTACGCGCCGATTGAAGTGGACTCGCGGTCATTGCGCAGATAGTCGATGAAAATCTTGCCAACTCGTTTGGATTTGGACATCGAATCGGTGTACCGGTCAGATTGTTCGCCGGCAATTTCTCGTGCCAGTACGCGGGTGAAGCGCTTGACGGCGGACCATTTGGGGCCAGGCTCGATCGGGGAAACCACGTGGACGCCTTTGCCGCCTGTCACTTTGGCAAATGCGACCAGACCAAGCGCTTCCAGGCGCATCTTCATCTCGAGAGATGCTTCGGCGACAGCCGGCCAGTCAACCTCCTCCGACGGATCGAGATCGAACACTATGACATCTGGCCGGTCGAGGTCGTCGGCCCTTGATCCCCAGCAATGCAGCTCGATCGCAGCGATTTGCGCGAGTCCTCGCAACGCCTGAACACCGTCGATCATCGCATACGTGTCGCCTTCCGCATTCACGGCTACGCCAGGAATAGCCTCCGGTACGCCCGCGCCAATATGCTTCTGATAAAAACACTGGTGCTCTATTCCATCTGGACACCGAACGAGCGATAGTGGCCGGTTCCCAATGTACGGCATCGCGGTGGTGGCGATCGACTTCCAGTAATCGGCCAGTTCGCGCTTGGTGATGCCATCGTCCGGGAACAGGACCCGGTCTGGATTCGTCAACCTCACTCGTTTCTTGACCGCCGTCTCTTTCGCGACGCTCATCGGACGCTCCTTCACAACGTCAGCAGCTCGCTTATCCTCGCGTAATCCTTGAAAGCTTGCATGGCGAACCCGACCCTCTTCCGTCCAGCCGGTGAAAGCGACCTCAGCAACCAGCTCAGGTGTGACCCAGTGCACTTCTCGCGAGCGCGTTGGTGCAATCGAGCCATCGATCGTCGGTGACGTTTGTTCGAGCATCGTCAGACGGTCACGCAGATCTTCTCGTGACGACCGATCGAAGCCGGTTCCCACCTTTCCAGCGAATTGCATGGGCGACCCTGGTTCTTCCCGAGTACCCAGGAGCAAAGCGCCAATGCCAGTGCCGTTCCCTTTCAGATCGGTGAAACCGATGATGACGAACTCCTGTCGCAACAGGCACTTGATCTTCAGCCAGCTTGCCGAGCGGCCTCCTCCGTAAGGCGCTTCCCTTCGCTTCGAGATGATGCCCTCGAGACCAAGAGCGCACGCCTGGCTAAAAAACTGGGTTCCGCGGCCTACGATGTGGTCGCCATAGCGTAAATGTCCACGCACGCCTGACAGTAACTGACGCAATAAAGCCTTGCGGTCGATGAGCGGTGTGGCCTGAATATCCCACCCGTTGAGATGGAGCAGATCGAAGACCACGTACGTGATGACCTGATCGTCTGCACGAATTGCGCCTTGCAGACGTTGGAAGCTGGTGCGTCCGTCGTCACTGAAGACCACGATTTCTCCATCCAGTAACGCGGACTTACATGGGAGACCGCTGATCTCACCGGCGATGATTGGGAACCGATGGGTCCAGTTGTTCCCGCCGCGGGTGAGCAACGCGGCCTCACCGTTCTCGACTCTGCACAGCATTCGGTAGCCATCGAGCTTGGGCTCGTGGATCCAGTCATCACCCACGGGTGGCTCCTCCACCAGCGTTGCCAATTGGAGCTGGACGTCCGTAGTGACGTCAGCTTTCCTCGCTCCTGAAAGCAAGCCGGGATCGAACGCCGATGTGTCCGAATTGCCGGCAGTTGACACACTGGTGGTCTTTTTCTTGTCGCTTCGCTTGATAAGCAGCCAGTTGTCCTGTCTTGCGCTCTTCAACCCCCTCTGACCGAACCGAACCAGTGTCCACCCTCCCGACAGACGATCGCCCTCGAGCTCGAAATCGAGTTTCCCTTTTGCGAGACTCCGAGTTGGGTCGTCGTCGGACACCCAGTGCCCCTGATCCCAGATAATGACGCTACCAGCGCCATATTCCGGTTTTGGGATCTCCCCCTCGAAGGTGGCGTACTCGAGTGGGTGGTCCTCGGTCTGCACGGCCAGCCGTCGCAGCCCCGTCTTCATTTGAGGTTCTTTGGGAACGGCCCAGCTCTTCAGGACGCCATCGAGCTCGAGCCGGAAATCATAGTGAAGACTCTGAGCATCATGTTTCTGGACAACGAAACGCCGTTTCTCGGCTCCGGCCGAACCCGAGTGACCACGCGGTTCAGGCGTTTTCTCAAAGTCCCGTTTCTGGCGGTAGTCACGCAGTCTTCCGCTCATGTCAGCTCATCTGCACATAGTGTGCCCGCGGACCTGAGCCGAATCGCGTCTCCGAACCTCAGGCACGGATTCGCCCATGCGTACGCAGGAGATCGACGACTGTTTCTATGGGCAAGGCATCGCGAGCG
>JBFWRO010000296.1:0-4699 GCA_050248865.1 Thermomicrobiales bacterium
AAACCGGCGGATCCGTCATACATGAGGGCGATGTCGGGTCCGACATGTTTTCGCAGGGCTTGACCGAGCCGAGCGTCACGGCGTGGATCGCCCCAGGCATGGAGCTTGATCGCCTGAAAACCCCAGTCGAGGCACTGATCGGCAACCTCGAGGAACTCCTCGGTCGTCTCGAAAGTCACTGTGCTGGCGTATGCGGGAATCCGGTCACGATATCCGCCAATGACCTGGTAGAGCGGCAAGCCGGCGACTTTGGCGGTCAGATCCCAGAGGGCGATATCGACGACTCCCAGTGCATAGATCGGGAGTTCCTCGATCCTGTCGATTTCCCACGCAGCAGTCCACAGACGCTCTTTCATCAGGGGATCGGCACCGATCAGCATGTCCCGTAGTCGACGGTCGAACAGTTCTTCGATGATCCGGCCGTGACTACTGAATGCGATTCCCGAGATCCCTTCTTCGGTCGTGATCTCGACGCGAGCAGTGATCGACATCCTGTCCGAACCAGGCAGGCCTTGGCGCCAGCGAAAAGAGTGGTCGGCAGGCTTCTCGCGAACCTCCACGTTGACTCCGGTGATTTTCACGTGTGCACCTTTCTGCCTGATGCGCGGGCTCAGCCCGCCCGCCCATCGATGCAGGCGAGAGCGAAGGGCAGCAGTTCGATGGCTACCTCACCCTCGTCGAGGTTGATCGACGTCGATCCGTACCGCCGGAAGAAATCGGGATCGTCCATTGCCGCGTCATACGTTTGTTCGTCGAGATGCCGGATCGAAGCGTCAGCCAGGCCGGGAACGGAAAGCACAAAGGTTGCCGGTTCTTCAGCGAAACTCGCGACGAGCAATCGCACACGGTCATCCTTGCGCAGTGCCAGGGCTTCGAGGCGGAGCGCGTCGCTCAGTGCGACGTTAGCCACGGAGCCCCCGGCAAACTCTGCCGTCGCGGCGAAGACGTGGAAGAGGGGGAAAAGCTGCCCCGGATCGGATGGAAAGAGCGTCCGTCTGGTCAGATCGCTGCGGCGCTCGCTGAGGCCACGCCAGCCGTACAGCTCATAGAACGTCAGGGCATCGACCCCGGCGGCCGCCAGTTGATGGAGACTGCCGACAGTCCAGCCCGCCCCAAGCAGGGAGAGCTGCCGGGCATCCACAGCTGGAGGCAGCCGATCATCAGGGGTGGCGGGGGCGGGGCCGGTTGCATTGGGGTTGAAGGGGGGCTGCAGTGTGATCGGTCCGACGACGAGTTCTCTGTCACCGACCAGGGCGCGGGCGCTGCGGACTGTTTCGCCTTGCACCATTAAGGTCTCGATAACAGACAGATTGTCCGAGGCGTGGACCTGCGGATTGAGGGTATATGTCACAGTGTCGAGATGGTGCACTGGCAGAAAATCGGACGACCGGTTCAGTTCGGTGAAATACGCCTTCGTCCCACCACCGAGTGTCACGTCGATACCCGCAGTGGCGAACGCCTCCCGGGCGGCGACGATCGTCTTCGGGTGGGTCGCCAGATCGGAGCGAGGGAACGTGATCGGTGTGTCGGCGAGTGGAAAGGCGAAAACCCGGCCAATCGGGGCCACGATGTGCTGAATTGCCGCGGTGAGCTCATGCCAGGAGGCCTCGGTTGGTCCGGCAGTGACGCTCAGGTCGAGCGTTGTTGCCAGCGCAATGGCGCGGTTGCTTGCGTCGGCCAGTTCGTCACGCCAGTCGTCGGCTCCAAGGTCGAGATTCACCCGGAGAGGAGCTGGGGCGAGGGCGTGGAAGCGACGCATATCCTCCGTGGAAATCGTGCCGGAAAGACCCGCGCCAAAACCGATTTCCGGGAGTGGCGTTAGCGCATCGATGGAAACGCTGACGTGCGGGCGGCTCTCCCCGGCCTGGCGAGCCTCGCGATCGGCTACCCCTGTGGCCGAAATCGTCACTCGCTGATCGATCCGGTCGGCGCCGCTCACTTCGACCGGATACGGAAGTCGCAGCGGTGTGCTGTAGGTTTTGAACGAGGCATCGGTCCAGTTTCGCTGATCCTCCATTTCGAAGAGATCCCCTTCGAAGGTGATCGTGGCCGTCGCTGTTGTCCCCACTGGATGCGAAATCGAGATCATGTCGACGAACGGCTGGTGCGGTGAGATAAGGTCGGGGAAGCTTCGCTCGACGGTCCCTTCCGGCGTTTCCGCCCGGGCAGAAACCCCGGCGAGGTCTGAGGGGTGCAGCACGCAAAAGCCGATGCGGTTGCGCAGAAACGCCTTGCGCGGAGTCCCCTCCATGGAATACGAAATCGTGCCGTTCGCATGACCCTCGATCGACCCGGTCCAGGCAAAATCGACATCGCCGGAGAGATGTTCTGCGGCCAGGTCGATGCGGAAACGGTCGCTTTCATCCAGAAGGTCGAATTGCGTGTAAACGGGAGGGATGGTTCCCCAGTTCCGGTCCCGGATCGCGATGTACAGGCGTCGGACGATCTCGACGTCACCAAGCCGCACATAGCGGAGGTCACCGCCTTCGAGCACAGCGGAGAGCGGCCCGGCATACAATGTTCGCCGCGCAGGCAAGGGCGTGTTGCTGCCGTAGCGCTTGATCGTGTTCGTACGGATGACCCGCTCCATATCGTGTCCCCCTGGCCGGAGCTTGCGGTTATGTTGTGCGTGGTTCGCTGGCAACAATTCCCTTGTTCGGCAAATTGACTTTGAGCCGTTCGGCTGCCGCCTCCATATGCGTCTGCATTGCTGCGCGGGCGTTCCCGGAGTCTCCCGCCTCGACTGCTTCCACGATGGGGATGTGCTCGGCGTGGGAGAGCTGGATCGCTGAGACACCGCCGAGAGCGCGAAGAATCCACGCCCTCAGCAACGCCTGAATGCTCGAGTGGATATCGCGCAGCGCGGAGTTTCCGGCTGCTTCGGCCAATGTCATATGGAACATGATGTCGTGCTCGACGAAATCATCTGGTGTCTGCGCATGCTTCATGCGGTCCAGCGCGATTTTCAGGCGAGCGATCTGATCGTCTGAACGGCGCTGGGCCGCCAGTCCTGCTAACACGATCTCGATTTCCTGCCGGGCTTCGACCAGATCCATCGTGCGTGGCTCGCCAAGTAGCAAACCCCATTCGATGACTTCTGGCAGAAGCGCCGAATCGGCCCTGCGAAGATACGTGCCATCGCCTTGCCGGACTTCGACCAGTCCAATGAGCGACAGCGCCTTCAATGCTTCGCGCATCGCCGATCTGCCGACTCCGAACGATTCCGCTAGCTGCCGCTCCGACGGCATGCGCGTTCCAGGCTCGATCTGCCCAGAGAGGATGACCTCGACGAGCCGCCGCGCAACTTGGGTGGCGACAGGTTCTCGCCGAATGGGATCGATGGAAATTGGAGGAGATGTCATTGCGGTATCTCGATGCCGAAATGCAGCATCTGACCGGAGCGATCGGGTGGGATCGACCGGGGAAGGAATCGTCTACGTCGTGACTGTGTCATCCTTCCGCTCCTTCCGCAATTCTTCGATGAGCCCTTCGTCTCGACCCTGACGGAGTTTGGCCAGTTCCTCGCGATCGTCGATCAGCCATCGATCCAGATCGTGGACCTGGTGCGCGGCCGACAAGCGCGGCCAGAGATTATTTGCTACCCGGGTAAACGTCTGTGGGCCTCCGAGCGCCGCCGTGACGAAGGGTCCCGTGTATCTCCATCGGCGGGCCAGCCCATCGCGGACAATTTCGTCGACAACTTCCGGCGTGGCCACTCCCTGCTCGACAATCCACACGGCTTCCCGCAGCAATGCCATTTGCAACCGGTTCCAGACGAAGCCATCGACATCCCGCTCGACGGCAACCGGTCTCTTGCCGATTTCCTCGAGCAGTGTCATGACTTTGCTGACGATCGATTTTTCCGTTTCCGGCCCCGCCACGACCTCGACCAGCGGCATCAGCAGAGGTGGATTCCAGTAGTGGGTGCCGATTGTTCGCCGTGACGAGCCAGCCCAACCTCCGAGCCTCCCAATGCTCAGGGAGGACGTGTTGGAGGCCAGAATCGCTCCTGGCATCTGTTTCCCTGCTGCTTTCAGGAGCTCGATCTTCGCCTGTGGTTCTTCGATGATCGACTCCAGAAAAAGGTCGGTGTCTGGGTCGAAATCGGCGACTTCGGTGAGAAAGGTGACCGCCTGACGCCCCTCGTCGATAACGTCGTCGGGCCAGCGTCCGAGTGTTGCGGCAAGCGCGAAGGCAGTGCCGACACGTTTTTGACCCTGGCCGAGGTTGCGGACCAGAAAGGTCACATCATGACCGGCCAGGGCGTACTCGACGCCAATCTGCGAGCCCATTAGTCCTGGTCCACCGATCCCGATTTTCATTCCGTCATCCCCGAATTGCCCCGAGAGTCAGTCCGCGCACGAAATGCCGTTGCACGAGCAGGCTGAGGACAAAGATGGGCGCCGTGGCGACCACTGCCAGGGCGGACGCCTGTCCCCAGTTCGAACCCTGCGAACCAGAGTATCCAGCAATTGCGACCGGGAGGTTGAACGTGTGGATGCCAGTGTTGCTATCTGCGCGACCTCGTCTCAATGTATCGCGCCCTCGTCCCCATTGCGCGGCGGACGAGTGGTTCATTGGTTGACCAATTCGACTCCCATCCTACCCAAGGGCTGGGTGGGAGTCAAGCGATCCGCGGACTTCGAGCTAGAGTGCCCGCACCGCGGCGATTCCCTCGCTCAATGCCTTCAGATAGATC
>JBFWRO010000297.1:0-4699 GCA_050248865.1 Thermomicrobiales bacterium
AGCAGAAGGATTTCTCGTTTTTTGGTGGGAGCAAGATCGTCAGTGCGATGGGGAAGGTGACGACGGAGGCGAAGATCGACGAAGAGGATTTCGTGGTGGGGACGGTGGACATCGAGGAGGCGTTGCTATTGCGACGACAGTGGCTCCTCTTCCGGGAGCGCAAACCCGAGCTGTACTCGCCACTGACACTGTCTTTAGACGAGCTCGTCGAACGGGTTCCAGGCGTGCCGAAGTAATGCTCAGGGATCCAGAGTGATTCCATTTCGATTGTTTGAGACAAGTTGGCAGAGCCAGGAGATGAATCAATGAGTGCCATCGAAGCCGAGCGAATTCACAGCGAGGCAATCGTCATCGACGCCACCTGTCCATTAATGCGCCGGCACGACCTCATACACTGGTGGATCGAAGGTGGGGTCACCGCGGCAGCGCCCACGATTGGGGGGTTCTCGGGAGCTGGAGAATCGCTCAAGCAGATCGGCGAATGGCTGCAACTAATCGCCAGAAATCCCGAATACGTGCACGTCAAGAGCGCTGCCGACATCGAGCGAGCGAAGGCCGAGGGCAAACTCGGGATCATTTTTCATTTCCAGGGCACGTCGCCGATCGAAGACGATCTCAATCTCGTCAATGCGTACAAGGAGCTGGGCGTGGGAATGATCCAGCTCTCCTACAACGTCAAAAACCGCGTCGGAGACGGATGTGAGGAGCGGACTGATGCCGGACTGAGCCGATTTGGTCTGAAGCTGATCGAGCGGATGAACGAGCAGAAGGTGATTGTCGATTGCTCTCATACTGGCTATACGACCACCATGGAGGCGATCACAGCATCAACCGCCCCCGTTGTCTTTTCTCACGCCGGGGCAAAGTCCGTGCACCCCAGTCCACGAAACATTCGCGATGATCAAATCAAGGCCGTCGCGTCGACTGGCGGATTGGTCGGCACTGTCGGGTATCCAGCGTTCGTCAGTCATGATCCGCATCCAACACTCGACCAACTCATCGACCATATCGCATACATGGCGGAAATCGCCGGTATCGATCATGTTGGGATTGCGATCGACTACTTCGAAGGCCAGGTTCCGGTCGCTGAGCTGGCACAGGCTGAACGTTCTTATGAGCAATGGATCGCATCAGGAATGTGGAGTCCGGAAAGCTATCCGCCGCCACCCTACCATTATCCACAGGGGATCGACACGCCGCAGGGATTTCCGAACTTGACCCGTAGGCTGCTCGAGAGAGGGTTCACCGAAGAGGATACGAAGAAGGTCATGGGTGGCAATTGGCTCCGCGTTTTCCGAGATGTCTGGGGCGGCTAATGACGACTGTCATGACGATGATTGGTGGCCACTGATGGGGAACCGCGGACGACTGACCGTCGCTCTGGCCCAGCTGAATTCGGTGCTGGGAGATGTGAGGGCGAACCTGGACAGATCGCTGGAGTATATCGAGCGTGCATCGAGTGCGGGAGCAGATTTGGTGCTGTTTCCGGAGCTCTATCTGCAGGGATACCGGGCGGATGAGCGATTCGCCCAGACGGCGGAAACGATTCCGGGACCGACGACGGAGGTGCTGATCGAGCAGGCGAGAAAGCACCAGATCCATATCATCATGGGAATGGCGCGGCTGGAAGAGCACTATCCGTATCTGGTGTACAACTCGCTCTGTTTTGTGGGTCCGGATGGGTTAGTGGGAGAGGGGTACTACGACAAGATTCATCTAGGGACTTTTCATCCGTATATCGAAGGAGTGTATTTCGCACCTGGGCGGAAGACGCCGATCTTTGAGACGCCATTTGGCCCTGTCAGTGTGCAGATTTGCTACGACTCGAGTTTTCCCGAGCTGACCAGAACCTTCGCATTGTCAGGGTCTCTCGTAAATCTTGTCATCTCTGCAGGCCCTTCTGTTGCTGTCGACAGCTGGCGCATCCTGCTCCAGGCCAGATCAATGGAAAACCTGATGCCATCGGTGTACTGCAATGTGGTAGGGAAGCAGAAGGATTTCTCGTTTTTTGGTGGGAGCAAGATCGTCAGTGCGATGGGGAAGGTGACGACGGAGGCGAAGATCGACGAAGAGGATTTCGTGGTGGGGACGGTGGACATCGAGGAGGCGTTGCTGCTGCGCCGTCAGTGGCTCCTCTTCCGGGAGCGCAAGCCGGAGCTCTATTCAGCGCTGACTTCCCGAATTCAACTCTCGGCCGACGAGGCTTCATCCTAGCAGTAGCGGCGGAATTTGAAAGTTCCACTTGTTTGATCTGTGCACTTCGTGCTGGCGTGCTTCATGGAAGCGTTTTCGGAAACAGTCGAGATCGTTGCCGAGCGGAGCCTTGAGCTGGCTGTGGAGGAGGGCGAGCGAATGATGCCCTCCACGCCTTTTGTTGAGGATGACGTAAGACGCGTTTTCCGGTATCATCTTCTGCGAGGCTGGGGAGAAACGTCCCCGGCCGATAACTGAGAGCGGACGAATGGGCCGCCCACGACGCGACGAGATGTCGCAGGTGGGGGGTTTTTTTGTGCTGGTACCCAGAACGCCCACGTGAGCGGCAATCACGGATGAGGGAACTATGAGCGAGCACGGAGCTACATCTGGCGACACGAGCGAGCAGCCGGACGGCGACACCCCCGGTCAACAGGGTGGCGATCAGCAGTTCAGGACCTTCTCGCAGGAGGAGGTCAATGCGCTGATCGATGAACGGCTGAAGCGAGCGACGGCGAAGTGGGAGAAGGAGAAAGCGGACGCCATCGAAAAGGCGAAGAAGGAGTCGCTTCCGGAAATCGAGCAGGCCAGAGCCGAGCAGCAGGAACTGCAGCGACAGGTCCAGATCCTGACGGAGAGCAACCGGGTGGCCAGAGGACGAGAGCTGGCCCAGCATGCGGCGAAGACGGCAGGCGCTCCCGATCCCGACCTCGTCTACCGGGTCATCCGGTCGGACATCACCTTCGGGGACGACAACGAACCGGAGAATGTGCACGAGCTGATCAGGGCGCTGCAGGGCGAGAAACCGGAGCTTTTCAAAGTGAAGCCCCCGAGGGGAGACCAGGGGGGCGAGGCAGCCAAGGGCGATCCCGCCAGAACCGATCCGAACGCATGGATCAGGCGAGCAGCCGGACGGCGGCAGTAACGCAAACAGAGAACGTGAGGGCGGGCGTCCCATGCGGACCGGTGCCGGAAAGGACACAAGGTCACCATGGCGACGAATCAGTCGATCACCCGGGATGATGTCAGCCCGCCGGAGGACATGATCCCCGAGCTGTTTCAGATGGCAGTTCAGGCGTCGACGGTGTTGCAGATGGGTCGCCGTCTGCAGGACATGCTGCGCAACCAGCAGCGTATCCGGGTTCTGGACGTACTTCCGGCGGCGTACTGGGTTTCCGGAGATTCAGGTCTGAAACAGACGTCCCGGATGGCCTGGAAGGACAAGTTCATCAATGCAGAAGAGCTGGCGGTGATCGTGCCGGTGCCAGAGAACGTCCTCGACGACAACGACTACGACATCTGGGAAGAGGTCAAGCCTCGGATCGGCGAGGAATTCGGGCGGGCGATCGATGCGGCGATCCTGTTTGGCGATGATGCGCCGACGGGCTTTCCCAGTGACATCGTGACGGGGGCGACGGCGGCGCTGCATGCGATCGCCGAAGGCTCGGGGGGAGGAGATGTCTTCGACGACATCTTCGGACCTTCCGGTTCGGTGGCGATGGTGGAAGCGGACGGCTACGCCGTGACGGGTCATATCGAAGCGGTGCAGATGCGGGCCAAGTGGCGCGGCCTGCGGACATCCGACGGTTCCCTGATCTTTTCGCGATCGGTGCAGGAAGGCGGCGGTTACACGCTCGACGGGAATCCGGCGTTTTTCCCGCTGAACGGATCGTTCGATCCGGGCATGGCGCTCGATATCTGCGGCGACTGGAACCAGCTGGTGTGGTCGCTGCGATCGGACATGGACTTCAAGGTGGGGACCGAGGCGGTGATCCAGGACAACGCCGGCAACATCGTGTTCAACACCTTCCAGCAGGACATGGTGGCATTGCGATGCACGTTGCGGATGGGATGGCAGCTGCCGAATCCCGTGAGCAAACTGCAGGCCGATGAAGCGTTGCGCTATCCGTTCGCGATTCTGACGCCAGCGGCCTGATCGTAGCGTGAGCGACAGCGAGACCCTGAGAGCCATGCAGTACCGCGAAGAGCAACGAACCCGAAATGCCGAGCGGAGGGAGCGGGAACGGCGGCTAGCCGGCAGCGAATCCGCCCGCCATGAGCTCGAGGAGGACTGGCGAGCCTACTGGATGGTGCGGGAGCCGATCGATGACATCGCCGACCTGTCGGAAGGAGCAGAGGTGAGATGAGCTACTACGCGCTGGATGTGGAGCGACAGGCGGAACGCCTGGCTAGAACCGCGGTGCCCGGGGAGTTCGCCGAGCGGGTGGGTGGACCCGTCAAGGTGGTGTGGTCGGCCGCAGAAGCGGTCGCGGCCAACACCAACGGCGTGCATGCAGCGCACACAGATGACGGCGCGCCGGAGGTGCTGACCACCGGGATCACTAATCCGCCCTGTCCCCGCAACATCACGGCCACGGCTGGAGGCACCGCGGGCGACATCAAAGCGATCCAGGTGCTGATCGAGGGAACGAACTTCCTTGATGAGGCGATCAGTGAAACGTTGCCGGCGTTCTCCGTCGACACAGCAGGAACAGTGCAGGGAGAG
>JBFWRO010000298.1:0-4696 GCA_050248865.1 Thermomicrobiales bacterium
GCTTCCTTCGATCGTCCGTAAGCGGCAATGTCCATCCACGAATCAGCGCCGCTGAGCACGCCACAGAGCGCAATCGTGATGATGTCCACCAGCCGGTGCTGGCGACGATGCATCGTGCGGGGGTCGGAAAGGTCTTCCAAATAGGACAAAAACACCGGGGATGGCTGGGGGTCCACCGCAGGGCCTTTCGCGCGAGGAGCGACTACCAACTGCGGGGAACATCAGTCTACCCTTGCGCCAGGTCATGTCAAGGTGCTGCGTCGGCCCTGAGACACATGCCAGAAAGTGTTGTACGTACGTCACAACAGGCGTATAATCGGCGCACCCCCGCTTTGAGGACCGAGCACATGGATCAGCACGCACGACAGCGGTCGCGCGGTTTTCGCACGATGGGCAGACTGGCAGCGCCTTCCTCGGACGATGTCGTCCTGGCTCAATGGCCGCAGCCGCCCGATACCTCCTTTCAACGAAGGGACGTAGCAATCGCCAGCGGTTGGTCGGCACGCTCTGCGATCCCTCCACCCCGCATCCACCGCGACCGCGTCGATCCGCTCTCCCTCTTTTCCGCTTACGATGAGCACCACCGTTGCGTCGTCCGCCGACTTCTCGAGGCCGTCGATCAGGAACTGCAGGGTGGTGCGCCGGGCGCGCTGACGTTCGAATCGCCAGCGACCTCCCAGGCCGATCTTCTGTCCTGCATCGCCGCCGCCGCCTCGGACGGTGATCTCCCAATGCTTCTCGCCAGCGATCTGCAATCCCGCACCATCGCCGCCGGCGAAGCCGCCGCCCGGCTCTGGGCAATCATCGAGCTCTACCGCGCCGGCCTGCTTTCACCTGCTGAGCTGGCCGAGAAAAAAGACATCATCATCAGCGAAATCGACAACCTCCCCCCGCTCATGCCCTGACATTCCCCAAACGCAGACGCTTCACCACCAAAATTGTGCGCACTGCCTGTTGACTCTTCCAGACAGCGGATGTACGCTGCCATTCAGTTAGTTTGAAAATTTGAGAAACAGGCAACGGGGCCTGTCGACGTCTTAGTTCCTCTTCGTAAATCCCCGGTTCCGACGGTCGGAGCCGGTGATGAGTTCTGTGGATTCGCCACAGATCGTCCGCACAGGAGGGAGCAGAGAATGGATCGACTGGAACAGCTGCGTCGCCAGGAGGCCTTCATCAAGGAGGTTGGAAAGCGAAAATTCAGTCGCCGCGAGATCGTCAAGGCGGGGACCGCTCTTGGTATTTCGGCCCCAATGCTGGCCGGTCTGGCTCGCTATGGTGCTGCGCCCGCTGCTGCGCAGGACGGCCCTCTGACCATGGTAGGCTGGGGTTATTCCCCCGAAATCGTGGAGGACAACGTCAACAACTTCATGGCCCTCTATGACGAGGAGGTCGACTATCAGCTGACCACCGGCGGGAACTACCACCAGATCGTCGAAACCAAGTTCCTGGGTGGACAGAAGCCTTCTGTGGTGTACTCCGAGTCCGAGTACATGTATCGCTGGTGGAGAGCCGGATTCATTCAGGATATCGAAGGCATCGTCGGTCCTGAACCGACCGAGTTTTACAAGGAAGAGATGCTGCCGTTTGGCGTCGCCAATCTCTCCTTGCCAAACGGCAATCTCGCTGCCCTCCCCTACTACTCGGGCTACAACGCGTTCATCTACAACATGGATCACCTCGAGCAGGCCGGCCTCGAGCCGCCTACCACCTGGGAGGAGATGAACGAGCAGTGCCGGCAATTGCAGACAGACGGCATTTCCGAGCATCCCTTCCTCAGTGCGCAGAATCACGAATGGGCATCCCTCTCGTGGTCGATCTTCGCGATCTGGTACTCAGAGGGCGAGCCCGTGTTCGACGAGAACTTCGAGCCGACCTTCGCTGACGGCGGCGTCGCCTTCCAGAAGGTCATCGAGATGCATAAGCAGTGGCTCGATGAGGGCATCACTCCGCCCGACATTATGGTTCACGAGCTCGAATCAACTCCCGCCTGGATGACCGGCAACCACACCTTCATGGTCGTGCACGATTACGACCAGCAGGCCTTCAATGTCGGCGAAACATCGAATACCCAGGGAATCGTCGGCAACGCGATTATCCCCGGAAGCGCTCGTGAGACGTTCAGCTGGACCGCCTGCTACCTGATGGGCGCCGAGGAAGTCGACCGCGAGCGCACGTGGAATCTCATGCAGTATCTCGGCGGCAAGAACTCCGAAGGGGAGTACGTCGGAAACACCCGCTGGGCGCTCGAGAAGGGGCTCGGAAATCCCCACCGTGAAGTGCTCGAGAACCCCGAAGTCATCGCCGCCTGGGAAGGCTGGCGGGATATGGACGTCCATGTTCAGCAACTCGAGCAGTCCAAAGGCCGTGCGGTCGAAAAAACGATGTGGTTCCCAGAGTGGAACTGGCAAATGATGACCGAAGTGCAAGAGTACATGAGCGGCAATCGCGAAATTGGCGAGGTGATCGACAACCTGGTCCAGCTCGTGGCCGATCTGAAAGAACTCTACCCCGAGGAATAGCACCCGGTCTTCGGCGGATCCGGACGCCGGCAACGGCTCCGGATCCGTCGTCCAGTTGTTCACTTGAGAGAGCACCCACATGTCAGCCGCTGAAGATACCGTGCCACTGTCGACCGAGACGACGGCGTCTGCGAGTGCACCTATACGATCAGGATTGACCCGCCTCGAACGCAGCGACCGGCGCTTTGCGCTATTGATGGCCGCACCGACGGTGATCGCCGTGTTCGCCGTTATGGGTTATCCGTGGATCTATTCCGTCTGGCTTTCTCTTCATAATATGAATCTGCTCACCCGGCGGTGGACCTGGGTGGGGCTCGATAACTATCGGAATATTTTCGATAGTCAGTCGTTCATCGATTCGCTCGTTCGCACCCTCTGGTTCAGCGGCCTGGTCGTTGCCGGCGGCACGTTGCTCGGATTGCTCATCGCGCTAACGTTGAACGAGGAGTTCCGCGGCCGGGGCGTCATGCGCGCGATCGTTCTGCTGCCCTGGGCCATCGCCCCCGTTGTCGTTGGCAACGTCTTTACCCTGATTTATAGCGGTCAATATGGAACGCTGAATGGATTTCTGTTCGAATTCGGCTTGATCGACAGCTATATCCCCTGGCTAACCGAGGCCCGCCGGGCGTTGATCCTCGTCGCTGTCGCCTCGATTTGGCAAAGCGCTCCCCTGAGTGCGCTCCTGTTGCTCGGCGCATTGCAGTCGCTCCCCTCCAACCTCTTCAATGCTGCCAAGATCGACGGAGCCAGCTCCTTCCAGCGCTTCCGGAAGATCACTCTGCCCTGGGTCGGATCGATGTTGCTGTTTGTCGTGATTCTGAACACGATCAACGCCCTGATGACATTCGATTTGATTTTCGTGCTGACGCAGGGAGGGCCGGGTGAATCGACAACGGTTCTCTCCTGGCTGGGCTACGTCACCTTCTTCAACTTCTCCCGCTACGGCGAAGGCGCAGCCATTCTGTACATCCTCAGTCTGATCAGCCTCTTTCTCGCTATTCTGTATGTTGGGGTTCTGATGCGGAGCCGGCGGACTCAGGTCGTCGACGACGATACTCCAGCCGTGCTCAATGCCGAAGCGCGGGCCAGTCTTGCATCGATCACCGGGGCGAGCAACTACTCGATTGGAGAACCACGACTCTCCCCGGGACTCTCGCGAAAGCTCCGCAAGGTCATTCTGTACGCCTCAGTCGCACTCATTGCGATCTGGACTCTCGGTCCCTTCTACGTGATGCTCAATGCCAGTCTTTCGACGACCGAGGGTATTCTCGGCAGGCCACCAGACTGGATACCGAATCCCATCACCTTCGAGAATTACGACGCAGCCATATTCGGCGAGCAGGTCGAATCGAGCGGGCCCAGCGTCCAGGCCAAAGCGATCATCACCTCGACCAAGAACAGCATGATCGTGGCGATATCGGTCACCATCGTCTGTCTTCTCATTGGGGCTCCGGCCGGCTATGCCTATGCGCGATACAAACAGTTCCGGCTGCTGTCCATATCGCTCTGGCTGCTCATGATGACCCGCATGATCCCGCCGTTGACCCTGGCAGTCCCTTTCTTCATCTTGTTCCGCAAAGCTGACCTGCTGGACACCAAACTCGGGCTTGTCATCGCGCTGACAAGCGTCATCCTGCCGCTAACCGTTTGGATTTTGCGCGGATATTTCGAGTCTCTCCCCCCAAATCTGGAACGCGCGGCCCTCGTCGACGGCGCCTCGCGGTTGCAGGCATTTCGCCGCATTTTGTTACCGATCGCTGTGCCCGGTCTCGTCGCCGCTGGAATCTTCAGTTTTCTCGTGGCCTGGAATGAATTTGTCTATGCCATTCTTTTGACGAGCACGCTCAATTCCCAAACACTGCCGACGCGGGTCGCCCAGTTCGTCTCAGATCAGCGCGTTTATAACCCTGGGCTGTTGTTCGCCGCAGGAATGTTGGCGGTCATTCCCCCCATCATCATCACGCTTGGGTTACAGCGCTTTCTCCTGCGAGGAATGCTTTCCGGCGCAATAAAGGGGTAGAGCCGCACCCCCTGTTCATGCAGCGGCGCAATGGAGAAAGGGAAGTGAACGCGGTGGCAGATCGACGGGTGAAAACCGCAGTCATTGGCGTCGGATTGATCGGCGAGCAACATGCTGAGGCGTATCAGAGCAACCCTCGCGCTGAGCTAACGCTTGT
>JBFWRO010000299.1:0-4689 GCA_050248865.1 Thermomicrobiales bacterium
CCCCAGTAACTTGCCCTGCTCATCAGACTCCGTCAGCAGGTGGAAGATAACGATCGGCAATAACTCCCAGCCTTCTCCGAATGCCGGGCGGAATCACGTTGGGGTCGGTGACGATGGCGCCTCGTAACGCATTGCGGCAACCGCAGGACTGTGCCTCCTCGCTCCAGCCACGCACGAGCTGGACGATGATCGCGCGGGCGGATTCGGCGTTGTGGCGAATGTGCTGGGCAACGACTTCGACATGGACTTCGGCCTCTGTCGCGTGCCAGACATCGAAGTCGGTGACCATTGCCAGCGTCGAGTAGCAGAGCTCAGCTTCCCTCGCCAACCGGGCTTCTGGCATGGCTGTCATTCCAATAACGGAACAGCCCCAGGAACGATACAGGTGCGACTCCGCCCGCGTGGAGAACTGTGGCCCCTCGATGCACACATAGGTACCTCCGCTCACCACGGATTGCCCGGCCCGCTCCGCCGCTGAGGAAACTCGAGCGCCAAATTCGAAGCAATACGGGTCTGCAATCCCAACGTGAGCGACCACCCCATCGCTGAAATACGAGCGAGGTCTCTGGAACGTTCGGTCGATGAGCTGATCCGGCTGGACGATTGTTCTGGGTGGCAGATGCTCCTTCAGGCTTCCGACAGCGCTGATTGTCAGAAGGTGGGTTACTCCAATGTTCTTCAATGCATAGATGTTCGCCTGGTACGGGAGTTCGCCCGGTGTCAACCGGTGTCCTTCCCCGTGGCGAGGCAGGAAGACAACCCGTTGTCCGTCGATTTGACCGACAGTGAGGACATCACTCGGTTTGCCCCAGGGTGTATCGACATCGATGCGCTCGAGAATGTCCAGCTCTGCAATGTCATACAGACCGCTGCCGCCGATGATTCCGAGCATTGTGGGTTCACTCCTTGCCAAACACGTCTGCCGCCGCGAGTATAGCGAGATCGGTGGAGTGCTCTCGCGTCTCCCCTGGTTATCAACGACCCAGCGTCACTATCGAAACGCCCGAGGCGTGGTATCATTCACGGCTGTGTTATTTGATCGATTCGAATCACTTGTACAGAACAACAGCAGGTTTTGGAGGCACCGCCGGTATGGCGCTCAATCAAGTCCAAAAAGAGTCTCTCATTTCGAATGTGCGAACCCATGAAACGGATACTGGATCGCCAGAGGTGCAGATTGCGCTGTTGACGGAGCGGATCAACCAGCTGACAGATCATCTCCGTACGCACAAGCACGATCATCACTCGCGCCGCGGCCTGCTTCAGATGGTGGGACGCCGCCGCCGGCTGCTCGCGTACCTGAGCAAGAACGACATCGATCGCTATCGCGCTACAATCGCCCGTCACGGGCTGCGTAAGTAGGCGGCAGCGTTTGTTCGACCGCCTCTACTCCACTACGGAGACGCCGCGGACTGTTGCGGCAATGGCGAACGCATCGAAATCTTCTGACCCAGGGGTGACTCCCTGGGTCATTTGCTGCTGTCGGATCCCGTATCAATTCCAGCGGAAAGGAGGCGCCTGACCATCTCTGCCAAACCGGCGACTCGGTGAGCTGTCCGCCGTGGGGCATTGGAGAATGCCGGGGTTATGCGCCGCCACTCTCCAGTTCCTCACGAGAACATCACTGGAACGCCGAATCCGGCTGGATACGTTGAGGTTCCGGCCAGTCGAGCCATCGATCTGGATGGCCATATGCAAGACGTGAGGAGACCCATCCATCGTGCCACCTTCAGTTTCATCAGTATCAATTGACCTTGCGGGCCGCCAGCTCACACTTCGAACCGGATTGCTTGCTGAGCAGGCCAGCGGATCAGTCGAAGTCATTTATGGCGACTCGATCGTGCTCGTTGCCGCCACTGGATCGCAATCGGCGCGTGAAGATATCGACTTCTTCCCGCTATCTGTCGACTACGAAGAAAAAATGTATGCCGCCGGCAAAATCCCCGGAGGTTTCATCAAGCGAGAAGGACGGCCAACCGAAAATGCCGTTCTTGCCGGGCGACTGACAGACAGGCCGATTCGCCCGCTCTTCCCCAAAGGGTATCGGAACGAAGTTCAGATCATTTCGACGGTTTTGTCGGCGGACCAGGAAAATGCGCCCGACATCCTGTCGATCATCGGCGCATCGACTGCGCTGACACTCTCGCCGATTCCATTCGATGGCCCGGTGGGCGCCGTCCGGGTTGGCATGATCGATGGCGAGTTGATCGTCAACCCCCTGATGCCTCTGCTTCCTGAGAGCGATTTGAACATGGTTGTCGCCGGCACCGCCGACGCCATCATGATGGTCGAAGGGGAGGCAGATCAGGTCTCGGAAGAGACGCTCGTCAACGCCATCGAACTGGCGCATGCGGAAATCAAACGCATCGTCGCCATGCAACTGGAGCTTGCGGAAGCTGCCGGCAAGCTGAAGTGGGAGTTCACTCCTCCTGCTGAGAACATTGGCCTCACCAACGCTGTCGCCGACTTTCTCGGCGATTCCCTCCGCTCCGCTGTTCGCAATCCGGACAAGGTTGTCCGGCTGGAAGGAACCAACGAGCTCCGCACGCAAACCATCGAGCATCTTATGGCTCAGCAGGATGCGGATTCGACCGTCTATTCAGCCAAAGACATCGCCGGGACGTTCGAGAAATTGCTGAAGCAGGAAGTGCGGAACGGCATTCTCGATTCTGGAATCCGTCCGGATGGTCGCACCCCAACCGAGATTCGGCCAATTTGGTGCGAAGTCGGATATTTGCCTCGAGCACACGGCTCAGCGATCTTCACCCGCGGCCAGACACAGGTCGTCAACGTCGCCACGCTGGGATCAACCGCAGAAGGCCAGCGACTCGACTCGATCGGGCCGGATGACACCAAACGCTATATTCACCATTACAACTTCCCCCCGTACAGCGTCGGCGAAGTTCGGCGCATGATCGGGCCCAGCCGCCGGGATATCGGTCACGGCGCCCTCGCTGAACGTGCCCTGATGGCCGTGATTCCCGATGAGAGCGAGTTCCCGTACACGATGCGCCTGGTATCCGAGGTCGTCAGCTCGAATGGATCGACGTCGATGGCCAGCGTTTGCGGAAGCACCTTGTCCCTCATGGACGCAGGTGTGCCGATCAAGGCTCCGGTCGCCGGTGTGGCGATGGGACTGGTCACGGAGGCAGACACCGGCCGCTACACCATCCTCACCGACATCCAGGGCATGGAAGACGCCCTCGGCGACATGGACTTCAAGGTTGCTGGCACTGCCGAAGGCGTGACCGCAATCCAGATGGACATCAAGGTCAAGGGAATCACTCCGGCCATCATGCGCGAAGCACTGGCGCAGGCGCTCGACGGCCGTCTCCACATCCTTGGCAAGATGCTGGAGACCATTGCCACGCCGCGCACCGAGATGTCACAGTACGCGCCTCGAGTGACCCTCATCAAGATCAATCCGGAGAAGATCGGCGCCGTGATTGGTCCAGGGGGCAAGATGATCCGGTCGCTCCAGGACGAAACCGGCACCAAGATCGAGATTCAGGACGACGGTACGGTGTCCATCGCGGCCACGGATCCGGCCAGCGCGGAGAAGGCTCTGGAAAAGATCCGCGGTTTGACTCAGGAGTTCCGCATCGAAAAGGGCGACATCTATACGGGCAAGATTGTCAGCATCATGCCCTACGGCGCCTTCGTTGAGGTTTTTCCGGGCCGGGATGGTCTTGTCCATATCTCTGAGCTCTCGGAGGACCCGGCCATTCGCGTCAACAAGGTCGAAGATCTCTTCCAGGTTGGTGACGAGATCACCGTGATGGTCATCGAAGTCGCTCCGAACGGAAAAGTCAGCCTGTCCCGTCGGGCAGCGCTGACCGGAATCGTGCCGGAGGACCGTCCACGCCCGCAGCGGCGCGAAGGTGACCGCGGTCCGCGCCGGGACGATCGTGGTCCACGCGGACCGCGCCGCGAGGATCGCGGCTCGTTCGAGTAACCGCCTCCACACAGGCCATAAGGCAGTCCGGGTCAGCCTTTCCAGCTGACCCGGATGTCATTGCGCGCGCCGTTGAACCGTTGCATGCGAAACGGAAATTTGCGGCTATTCCGCTTCTTCGGTGGCACGTTCGGCCACTTCGGTCTGGAATGACTTGCCGCTATCAGTGTACCCAAGCCAGTAAATACTTCCGGCGCATGCCAGTACACATCCAAAAAAGAGAATACCGACGATCCAGAGCCATATCCGGCGACCTCGTGGTGGCGGCATGGCCTCTGCAGGCAACGAAGCCATCCGCCAATCAGGGTCTGTCGGCGGAACCTCCCACTGCGACCGTTGTGCAGATGCCGGATCTGGCGTCTGAGGCGGCTGTGACCACGTCGACGAAGGCGTGGCAGGTCGCCGACCAGATGCGGCCAGACCTGAGAAATCTGCCCCGCAGTTTTCACAGAAGCGGTTCTCGTCTTCATTGGTCCAACCGCAGTTTGGGCACGATTTCACAGCTTCCTCCGACCGTCAGGGCATCCACACATACCTATGTTCGCAAGGCATTTTACTCGCAACCTCGCTGGTCACCGTTCCAGGCGAGGGTCGAGGGCATCCCGCAGACCGTTTCCGACAAGATTCACTGAGAGCGCTGTCAGGAAGATCGCCAATCCCGGAAAGAGCACGTTGGTCCAATTGGTTCGGTAAAACGCCTGGGCTTCGGACAGCATATTCCCCCACGAAGGTGT
>JBFWRO010000300.1:0-4687 GCA_050248865.1 Thermomicrobiales bacterium
CGCCCGCAAGTCCCTGGCGCCGGCCATGTACCGCAGCACGTTCCTAACCAGACGAAGTTGCGGTCTCGTGGCGACCAACTGCTTCCGTCTGACGCTCTCGCGACCAGAGCTGGCTCGGCCACCAGATCCGGCCGCCTAAGTCGAAGGTCAGGGCGGGCACCAGAATCGATCGCACGATCAGCGTATCGAGCAAGACACCGAAAGCCACGATGATCCCGAGCTCGGTCTGTGGCACCAGCGGCAGCACCCCCAGTACGGCGAACGTCGCCGCGAGTACCAATCCGGCTGACGTGATCACGCCACCGGTCACCGTCAGGCCCTTCAACATCCCGGCGCGGGTTCCGAGTGTCTTGGCTTCTTCATGCACCCGGCTCATCAGGAAGATGTTGTAATCGATGCCCAGCGCCACCAGGAAAACGAAGGCCAGCAACACGACGCCCGGCTCCAGACCGCCAAAGCCGAAGATACGGTCGAATACCAGCCAGCTGACGCCAAATGCGGCGCCATTCGACAAAATGTTTGTAACGATCAGCATCACCGGCGCAGCCAGCGACTGCAACAGCACCGCCAGGATCACCAGCACGACCACCAGAATCAGGGGAATGATCAGCTTGGCGTCCCGCACAACCGAGTTCTGCACATCGAGACTCTCCGCATCAGGTCCGCCAACCAGTGCCGCCGCCCCTTGCACCTCGCCCACAGACGCCCGCAGGTCTTCGATTGCGTCGAACGCTTCGCGGGTGGAAGGTTCGGTCGCCAGCGTCACCTGAAACTGGCTCAACGAACCATCGGCGTTCTCTCCGGCAGGGCGAGCGCTGACGACGCCAGGTGAGGCCAGAATTGCCGCTTCGACATCCCCGGCGAAGGCGCTATTCGCCAGAACGATCGTTGGCTGACCGGCGCCAGCCGGAAAACTCTCCGCAATCAGTTCCTGGCCGGCCAGGGCATCCGGCGTTTCGCGAAATTGTTCGGCCTGGCTCAGTGTCGTATCGATGCCAGCCAGTCCTAGAGCCATCGCCACCAGAATGATGCTCGTGCCAATCCACACCGGCCGCGGACGATCGATGATCCACGTCCCCATGCGTCCCCAGATGTTCGTTCGCTCCGATGGAGCGGATCCATACTCCGGAATGAACGGCCAGAAGACGCGACGCCCGGCAATCAGCAACAGTGCCGGCAAAAGCGTCAGCATGGCCACCAACGCGCCGAGAATGCCCGCTGCGCCGACAGGGCCCAGACTCTGATTCGTATTGAGCTCAGCCAGCAACAGGCAGAGCAGCCCGAGAATCACCGTCCCGGCAGAGGCCAGAATCGCCGGACTTGCCGATCGCAACGCCGCGGCCATGGCCACATGCGTCGACTCGTGCCGGCGCAGCTCTTCCCGGTAGCGAGCAATGAGCAACAGCGCATAGTCGGTACCTGCGCCGAAAACGAGAATCGGCAAGATTCCCTGCGTCTGTCCGTTGATGGTCACCCCGAAGATCTCCACCAGACCGTAGGCCGCAGCATTCGCGACCTGATTGGCGAACGCGACGGTCAGCAGGGGGAAAATCCACAGGAAAGGACTTCGATAGGTGAGCAACAGCAGAATGGTCACCACCGTGGCCGTCGCCAGCAGGAGGGTGGTGTCTATGCCTTCGAAGATATCGGCAAAGTCGACGGTGAACCCGGCCGGACCAGTGACCTTGACATCGAGTCCGTCGACGTCGCTGGTGACCGTTTCCCGCAGCAGCTCGACGCGCTCGACGATCGTCTCATCGTCGTCCACCAACTCCATATTGACGATGACCGCCTGGCCATCCTCCGAAGGAATCGCCGGGCTGATCTCCACGCCCCCGAAAGCCTCGCCGAGTCGCTCCTGATCGAAAGCGATCGTCGCCATATCCTCCGCGGTCAGACCCCCCGAACGTTGGTAGACGATCACGGCCAGCAGCGTGTCCCCGTTGTCGAAGGTGTCCAGCAACGTGGCGACCTGTGCCGACTCCGCGCCTTCGGGAAGGAATGTCACGGCGTCGTTGTTCACGACATCGCTCAGGCGTGAGGCCACCGGAGTCAGTGCTGCCAGAACGACGATCCAGAGGGCGAGGATGACCCACCTGGCCCGTTTGCTGGTGACGATCGAGGCGAATCGAGCCAGTATTGGTGATGAAGTTACGTTGTCACTCAAGCGTCAGAAATTCCCATCTATTCGTTGCTTCCCGCCGGTCCGCGCGTGTTGAGGCAGCGGCGCCAAAACTCTACTACGTCGGAACGCCGATTCAGGGATCCTCGGCTCACAGCACAAGTCGGCCTCTCGCGGCACATTCACCGAAGGCGAATACAAAGAACGGATCCCCGCGGAGAACGTGCCGTCACTCGCGGTGCATCCCTGTCAGCCTCGATCACCTGTCGGCGCTGGGCTTCGATTCTCCGTCTACTGATGTGCCGCGATTCCGGTCGCGCCGGGTCCAACACCGGCCAGACCAGCCTGCCGACACCAATCGCTGACATCGCCACACCGGCGACTGCCGTTGCAAGGGTGACCTTCCCGAGTTATCCCTTCGTCTTGTCGCTCAGTGTATGCACCGCTCGCTTGAGCGATGCCGGAGAGATCTCCGTGGCGAATGGCGTCACCTCGAAGTACCGCATGGCTTTACCATCGTCAGACAACTCCAGCGCGCTCCGGACCAATCCCGCCGTCTCGAGTTTCTGCAAGTGCACATGCAGGAGCGGGCGGCTGATCTTTAGCTCGCGGGCCAGTTGACTGACATAATTACGCCTATCTGCCAGCGCGGCGACGATGCGCATGCGCTGCGGGTTGGAGAGCGCATCGAGCATCCGCAGGAGTTCGTCGCCGGTCAGATCAGAAGGTGCATCAGTGATTCTGTTCATATGTCAGAGTACGCTGACACATGAAACATTCGGATGTCAAGAATGTACGTACGACCGCTCGACAGAGTAGAATGAAACCCCCGACGCGGTGTGGGCGTTTACGTTAGCGTGGCCCCACATCAGGACGCCTCACTCTGCAGGGCGGCCACGAACTTCCATCACCGCATATTCAGGTCTATCGACGTGTCTGAAATTCCTCTTCAATCGACAAACAGCGCCCAGACCCTGCCGGAGATCACGTGGAAGCGCCCAGTGACCTGGCCGTTTCCCGGGCGCGTAATCGTTGCCGCGGCTCTCTCCGCGCTGATCCCCGGGACTGGCCATGTGCTGATCGGAGAACGGCGAAAAGGACTGCTTCTCCTGGCGGCAACACTCGTTTCAGTGCTCGCCGTTGTCGCCGTTGTGCCCAGGGAACCTTTTGCCGCACTGGCGATGTTGACCCAACCACGGAATCTGGCCGGACTTCTCGTCGCCGATGTGGCATTGCTCCTCTTCCGCGGGTATGCCGTCATCGATGTCGTCCGCAGTGGTCGCAAACGAGCTGATAACCATCCCGGCATGCTCGTCGTGCTGGCCCTGCTTCTGGCCTTCACCGCTGCGCCGCACGTCGCGGTTGCCTATTACGACATCGTCACCTATCAGTTCCTCGAGAACGTTTTCGATGGTGGAAACGCGTTTCGCCGTGAAGCGGTTGCCCCGGCGCAGGTACAGACGACCCTCGAAATTCGACTCGCCGATGGTGTCAATGCGGCGGCCCCGCCAGTGGTTGCGCCGACAGGAGTTCCTGATGATCCGAGTGTTCCGTAGCGTTTTCGTTCTGCTCTTGCTGGCGACGTCTGTCGGCGTTCTCACTCACACCACGATTGCTCAGGGTGAGCCAGGTGGAGACGGCAAGACAACCATTTTGCTCATGGGTGGTGATGCTGGCCCGCAGCGGATCGGCCTGCGCACCGACTCGATGATGGTTGCCTCTATTGATCGCGAATCAGGCCGCGCGGCGCTCTTTGGCGTTCCGCGCAATCTCGTGAACACGCCGCTGCCCGAGCCTTACGCCAGCCTCTTCGTCTGTGGATGCTGGGAATCGCTGCTGAATGAGCTTTATTACTTCGCCGAGGCCAATCCCGATCTCTTTGGCGGACCGGGCATGGGCGGCGAGGTCATGATGCGCACGATCGAGCATCTGCTGCAGCTGGATATCGATTACTACGCACTCGTCGATCTGCCTGGTTTCGTCCAGGTCATCGATGCTGTCGGCGGAGTGACCATCGACGTGCCAGTGCAGGAGTCGGTCCTGCTTTCCCCGGCGTTCGAGTCGGACGGTTGGCAGCAATATGTGATTCCTGTTGGCCGTCAGCATCTCGATGGCCGTACCGCGCTCGCTTACGCCCGGACTCGGGTCGAAGGTGGCGACTACGAGCGTATGGCGCGGCAGCGCTGCATCATCGGTGCGCTGGCGCGGGAAGCCGACGTCGGAAACCTGCTCCTCAACTATCCGCAAATCGTCGGCAGTGTGGAGAACGCGATCCTTACCAATGTCACGCTCGACAAGCTCCCCGGACTGATCGAGCTGCTGGGGGAAGTCGATTTCGGCTCGCTGTACACGCTGGGCTTCACCACCGAGGAATACATGGCCGGATATGCTGGTGAGGACTACTATCCAATCCCCAGTCCGGAACGATTCAGCGCCGCAGTCGACCAGGTTTTCGATTCGTCGACCGATGAGGTCGCCTCGACGTTCGGGACGCTCCCCTCGAGCTGTTCCTGGCAGTAGGCGACTGCACGAGCGCCCCGATTTGCGGGCGCCGTCACTGAGGAC
>JBFWRO010000301.1:0-4677 GCA_050248865.1 Thermomicrobiales bacterium
ACCGGGTCACTGATTTCGAATGGTCAGCAATAGCCGGGATTTAACATCGTCGCCGAAGCAGGCGCTGGACTCAAGGCAGGGGCGGGTTACCGCATGTTCGCCAGAGTTGGGATCGATGACTCGCGGCGGTTGGTTGGCCGTACGACCGATCTGCTCGTCGATGAAACCGTCCTTCAAATACGTGAACTGCTTCCCGCCGTCGATCCACAACTCCGTGCTCTGCTTGATGCTACGCGAGCCACAGCAAAAATAGCGCTCCGATCTGCCTATGAAATGGGCGAGCTCATGGCGACGCGCTCTGTACCGGCGAACAAGACCGGTCAATCGGTGGTTTCCCAGCGATGCGTGCAGATCATCCTCGAGGAAACGCAGCGCTATCTGCTTGATCGATTGATGGCCGCTGGTCTCACTGAGCTCGAACGCGGTCTGCGCACGATGGGACTTACCGAGGAGGACTGGGACGGGCTTGCTCCGTTGCGAACGCAACTCGGCGAGCGGCTCCGACATATTCCGGACGACCCGTTCGCGCTGAGTGCCCAGGCAGTCCAATTCTGGGAAAACGTGGTAGACGACGCGATTGCCCTCTTCGAGGAGCTCACTGGCGCGGCCGATTGGGCCGATTCGTGGCGAGCGAGCATTTCGATATTGTGGTCGGGCGCCGAGCTGATGTTCGCCGCAACGCGGCGTATGCTCAACGCCTCGGATGCCGCTGCCGCCATTGAACTTGCACCCGCAGCTCTCCACGCTGCATTCGTCGGCCCTGTTGATTCAACTGCCCCGACTTGGGTACAGGACTATGTCAATTCCGTACTTGGCCGCGCACCGGATGATCAAATTCGGCGCGAGGACCTAGTGGTCTTTCTCACCGAAGACATCGTGTTCGACCTCGCTGTCGGAGCAGCGCCAGAAATCGATCGCTATTTGAGGATTTTCGAATCGGTGTTTGGGGACAGCCGTACATTCATGCGGCAGGCTCTGAGCAATCTCGGTCCAATCAGATTTCATGATTCGGGGCAGATCGATGCAACCCAGACGCTGGGCGCGCTCGTCACGCCACTCAAGACATTTTTGCAAACATCGGTTCAGCTTCAGCTCGCTCCGGCGATACGCCCTCACTTCCGCGGGCGCGGTGATCTAATGCTGTATTTCGATGAAGTGATGCTGCCCTCGATGTCAATGGCCTTCGACGTCGCATTCGACCGGGCATTGAAGTGGACGTCAGGAACGATCGACCGGCAGGCACTCTCCGAGGCGCTTTCGAGTGTGGTAATGACTATGCTCGGCCGCAGCCTAGTGGTTACATCGGATGTCCTGGTGACGGCTGCACGTGCCGAGATTTATCAAGGTTTCCTCAACCTGGCGCAATCCGTCGACGATCCGGGGGGGCTTGCCGATGTCTTGCATCAGGTCGCGCCATCGATGGATCACGATGACATCGTGGAAATCTTACAAGAAGTGCTCGAGATCGGTGGAGAAGCATTTCGGCCGCTTCCTGAACCTACCCGGGCCCGGATTCGCGAGCTTCTGTATTGGGTCATGGGGGCAGCCGTCTCCGCTGATCCTTCCAGCTATGCCGCCGCGCTTGAAGACCCGCTGCTGATGCCGGGCCAACAAAAAACGATGCAACTCGCCGAGGAGATGGGGAAAATCGCGGTCCAAAGCCTTTCTGATTTCGTCTGGGAGATGCTCAGGCGCGTGGCCAGAATGGTTCTCGAGGAGATCGAGGAGCAGATCCAGCAGTTCGTCGAAATGGTCGAAGGCTGGGTGGAGGCCGTTCATCAAGCCGTCGTGTGGGCGCGGAGCAAACTGCAAGATCTGCTGCAGGACGTAGCGCGTCTGATCCAGGATTTACAGCGGCAACTCAATGAGCTTGCCGACCAGGTGCAGCACCTCCTCGGGCTGTTCAGCCAACCGACCTTCCGGTCATCGCTTAAGGAATCAATTGTCAAGGAAATTCTCCTTCCGGCTGAGACCGAGCTGAACAAAAACTTCGTTTACACCCACGTAGTTCCCACGGAAATCAAGCAGTTCGCACGTGATGCCATGCGCACTGCCGTCGCACTCGCGATCGACAGCCCTATTGCGATTCCGGTGTGGAACGCTCTGGCCGCGATCTCATTCGAACTCAATCAGCTCATCACCAGTGTGCGTAGCTTCGATCCTCATGCGGGAATCGGCGGGCAATTGCGTGATCTGATCATCAGGGAGGTCGAGGACATGGTGCGGAGCGCGTTCGGACCCGACCCGGGAATCGACCTAAAGTTCTCAGTCTCCTGGACGACTCCGGCATTCCTGTTGATCCCGGAAACGACACACAATGTCGAGATCGACCTCGGCCGCATCGATTTGCCGGTGTACGACCTTGTCAAGGTTCTGCGCGCCTTCCTCGAGCCACTTACTGCACTCGATGCGATCCTCCAGCCCCTTGCATCGACGCTTGCCGTCATGTTTCAGACAGAAGTGGAGGTCGCCGAGAAAAATGAACAAGCAGATCAGGTCCGCGTCCAGGTGCAGAATGTCGAGCGGATCGAGACGGAGCTCCGCGAGGGCGTCATCAATACGCTCGACCTTGTCATTGTCGAACCGGCGCCCGGAGGTTTGTACGACACCGACATCACGCTTCGCATCGACATTGCGGGTGCGCCGCTCTCGTTCCTGGGGAGGTTCAAGGGAGAGCAGCAGCGGGTGCTCATCTGGCTGAACCACAAGGTGATGGATATCGGGGTTCTGCAGGCACACATTATCGAGCCAGCTCCCACCTGGACGACCACCGCCACAATTCCACAACGCATGAGTGTGGCAGGGCTCGCGCCCCCGTCGGCGATTATGGCGACAGCTCCGGTTCGGCCCGAGGAAAGCCCCGACATGCTTTTCCGAGGCCTCGAAACAGCTTCCATGCCGGAGGCTGGAACAGCGACCATGCCGACACCCGCGGTCCCTTCGCTACCAGTCTCCGTGATGTCTGCGTATACGACGCTGCAGCTCAGTCAGACGAATCTGGCAGCATCAACTTCCAGTCCTGCGTTTACGCGGGCGGCCGCTCGGGAACAGTTCATTATGAGCACCGTTGATGACTCCAATCGCATCACGTCCCTCTCTTCGCTCAAGACGGTTCCCGTCGGCTCGAAGCCGGCACCGACGGACGTGCAGCTGTTGGATACGGTGCCCGTGCCAGTCTTGCGCCTGACGGGAAAGATCCCGCTCAGATCGCTGAATGACGGCATCAACTCGATCGTCGTCGCAGTCGCCGATGGTATGGGGCGACGCATCGAGAAATCAGCGAGCTTCATCGCTTCACGGCCACTGGTGGGGCCGGCCATGGGAACAGACGTCATGCTGCCCGAACGCATGATTGCCGCAGACCTGCACTTGGTCAAGTCGGGCCCGCGGCCGCAAGCCCCGGAGTCGATGCAGAACGGGACGATCTACATGTCCCGCGCGGTTCGGACCGCCTCGAAGCAGGAAAACACCGTCGCTATCAATAACCTGAGGGTCGCCTCAGTAGTAGGCTTATAGTGCCCTTATCTCGGCGGAGGAAATGCCATGATCCGCACATTCGCGAATGGCCTCGCCGACCTGCTCATGGGGCAAGTTCCTAGTCTGGAGCAGGCCGAGATCGATTTCGCCAACGCCTATCCGCACGGTCTCATCTTCCGGCCGGATCGAAAGTACCGGCTGCCCGGTCAGAATGAGCTCGACGATCGCCTGATTCTGTTCAATTTCGGCGTCGGCGACGCGAGCATAGACCGTTTCCTGCTCGATACCGGGCAAATACTTGGAGTTCAGGGAACCGCATTATTTCAAGCGGTTGACACACTACCCGGCGAGACGTATGCGAGTCTTAATCAGGTCAGGCCGCTGATTGAAGAATGGATCAGTCTTGGCGACGACATCGAGATTGGGGGCGCGGCGAGCTTTACTGGATCGGAAAAGAGGAACTTCGAGCTGTCAGAAGAACGCGGTGGGATGGTGGTGCAGTGGATGGTGGACGAACTGGGCGCCGATCCTGACAAGATCCGCCTCCGCTGGATAGGAGCGGCATGGCCGCGGTTCGACAATGATGCAACACTGCTGTTTACACACCGGCGGGTGGAAATCACCCGCTTTCGAACCGAGTGGGAGATGGGCGAGTTCGACCGGGTCATTCCCGAACTGGAGGATACTCCACAGGATCGCCGCATCGAGCAACTCATCGCCCATCTTCAGCACGACAAAGATGACGTCTGCATCGTGGATGACCCGCTTAATAGCCTCCGATGGATGTGGATGGCCGCTCGCTACAATTCGAGATACTCCTGGATCCATGAAATTGGCGAGTGGGAAAGCTTCGGGCTCGCAAGCCGCATCGGCTGGGTCACAAAGATGCGCTGGGAAGTCGAGCGCCGACTGCACCCTGGAATGACGGTTGCTGACATCTTGACGGAGATGCGCAATATCGACAAACAGATCATGCATGTTCGAGAGTGGACGCACTTCCAGCACAAGCGGGCGAAAGCAGCGGCTGACCTGATGCCCGATCCAACGGGTGGTTTTCTCAATAAGCCTCCTCTCTATCTCGACAATATGGAGAACCATCTTCATGACTGGTTCATGATGAAGGAACTACAGACGGACAGCATCTACCACTCGATCTACAAACCGGCGACCGAATAGCGCTTCGAGAAAGGAGATTCGAGG
>JBFWRO010000302.1:0-4665 GCA_050248865.1 Thermomicrobiales bacterium
TTTCATCTAGCGAATGCGTACTCATAATTTGAGCTACTGGAGACTCTGAATTCGAATCCCAAGTCAGATTGACACTCGCTTCTTTCCCCTTTTTCTTGGACAGCCAAAAAGAGGAGATCAGCGGCATCTCCGCCCCACAAGCTGGGTTCGGGCAGGTGACGGTTCGCGCCCAGAGCCAGGCGATTACCGTCGCCTCGCCGCCGCCCTGTTCTCTCGCCAAGTTCACCTTAGGGTAGAGATGGCCAATCCGCCGCTGGGCCTCATCGCGCATCCACCGTCCGTAGTAGCGAACATCGTCGGCCAGGCCAGTTGCGCCCTTCCACTTCGCGCCCTGCCCGGTGCGGTTGCGCCGTTCCGGGTTGACCGGCGACTGCTCGGCGAACTTCGGTGGGATTTCGATCATCGCCTTGTTGATGAGCACTGCCACCGGGTTCAGGTCGCTGGCATGCGCCTCCAGTCCCAGCCGCTGCGCCTCTAGCGGAATCGAGCCGCCCCCGGCAAAGGGATCGAGCAGCGGCGGCGGGTCGCCACCGGTATGCCGGTCGATCTCGGCCCGCAGCTGATTTAGTAGCCGCTCGTTGGTCGAGTTCTCCCAGAGCACCATCTGGCTGATCAGGTCGTGCAGCCGCTTGCGCTCCTTCTCTACATCGCGCTTGTCGCCCTCCCGCCAGGGATAGGCCGGGTCGCTCGGATCGGTGATCAGGGAAGAGAAGATCACCGCCCGCGCCGCCGCCAGTGGTCTTCGCGCCCACCAGAGATGAAGCGTGCTCGGATGCCCGTGGCGGATATTCTTCTCTCGTACGCTGGCGGCATTGATATCTTCCAGCGGCAAAGCGACTTCGATCAGTTTCTTGGCCATGTGCAGATACTCTCCCTCGGCTGGATCGGGGTGACGACTAGATCGAGAAATGATCTATCCAGTACTCAGTGGTCACCAGTCGGTGCTCGAGTCCACGAAGTTCGGCATCGTCTTGAGCGAAGTTTTTGGAATGCATTACAACATTACGAAGAAAGCGTTGAATCGACACCATGTCCTCGACAAACCCGATGTCGAGATCGAAAGCCCGGTAGGCCACGTACCATTTCTGTGGGAATTGAGTCAATTCCATGGGGGAAGGAGCGATTCCTGCAGCGCGATAGCCCTCTTGTGCCCTATTCAGCTTTCTGACTGCGGCCTCGCCCACATGAGTTCCAATCGCCCGGCGAGCGTCTTCATCGAACCCGTCCGGCCTCCCGCTCAACAGGTTCAGCCATTTCTAATCTGAGCACTTTCGAAGGATCGACTCAGCGATTAGTGACTCTAGCCTAGTGATATATGTGAACACGAGCAATCGGACTGGGAGTTTCTGAAGGTCGCTACGGGTGACGAGTGCCTCAATTCCCTTTCCACCGACAACGAGACGGTAACCGAATTCCGAAGTGGAAAGGAGCCTTATTGTTGATCGTAGCCCTGCTCGTTCAGAAAGCAGCATCCTTCCGGAAAGGGGAACGGTCACCCTTCCAACTAAGCCTCCAGAATTGATGCGCGAATCCTCGACGACTCCAACCACGGCTGTTCCATCAACAACTGGAGCTTGGCTGAAGTCGTTCAAACGCATGATGGCGAGCGTGTCATCAAGATCATCATCGACATGAAACATCATTGGATGTTGGGTCGCCACCAGCGAGACTGTGAGATTTCCGTCCAAGCGTTCCAAAGTCTGTTGAAACACTTCACTAGTTGTCATACGGCGCTCATTTCCGGTTTTGAAGCGCCTACCAGTTGTTTAACGCGCAACGTCATACTCGCGACGCGGAAGTCCGGCTCATGTATGCCGCGAAACGGCTCCTGCAGATACGTCGTCCGGCACTCCTCGCCTTCAACCTCCACAAGCGCCAGGAGCCAGTTCTCCGGGCTGTTCTTCGCCGTCAGGATTTCATTCCGAGTCACAGTCACTGTATCCGCCCCCTCAATCCGTCCCTTCACCTCTATTAGCCGAAGGGTGCCAGGGGGCGCATCCGGAACCCGCGATTCAATGTCATATCCCACATTCTCCCGGCTCACGTCGCGCGGCTCGTTGCCGAGCGCCCGTTCTCGCGCCATCACCGCCTCCATCGCCGCTAGCTCGATTCGCCTGCGCTGCTCCGGGGTTGGTTGAGTTTGATCCACACCGTCTTCATCTTGAATCAGGAGCGATGCCGGCACGATCAGCATCGCCCCTCGCAGCAGCGGCTTCTTCGCCGAGAGGCGGCGCTGCAGTTCGAGTTGTTGCTGCCGGGATTCCAGCCTGCGCATCAAGTCGTCGCGCCGGTTACGGGCCTGCTCGGACGACAGCCGCGTGTTCTTGCCCGCCGCCTCCTGATCGAGCAAATCCTGATACCGGTGATCCCAGTAATTGATCTCATACGTTAACCGCTCGTGCACTGCCTGCAAGGAGCGCTCCACCAGCCGCTCGGTTCGCTGCTGTACCTCCGCCAGGTGTTTCGGGGCCAGCGTGGCCACTGCATGCCCGATTGCGATCTGCTCCAGGTCCTCTTTCAGCCAGGCGTCGTCGAGCAGGGTGTCGATGCGCTGCGCTTCCTCGTCGCTCGGTGGCCGGAGGTCGAGATAGGGCGCCGGTCCCGCGTCGCGCATCTGACCGGCGGCGTCGATCTCCACGAACTGCATGCGCTTCGACACCGTCACGAGCTGCTCCCTATGGGTTCGCCCATCGACGATCTCATGTTCCAGCATGCAGAGCACTCGCGGCTCCGTCGCGCACGACGTCGCATTGACCAGCACCGCCCCCTGCCGCAGCAGTGAGCGATGCTGCTGCAGCACCACATCGATCACCGAGTCGAGCAATGGGTGCCCCGGCGCGATGAACGACGCCACTGGCTTGCCATCGACATAGCGATATTGCCGATCGAAGGTGATCCGCTCGAACCGCTGCATCAGCGGCGCGCCGCGGCCCATCGCTCGCGCCCGCTCCCGGATATTGCCGGGCACGTGGCTGATCTCAAATCTGCCGGTTTCTCGCGGCTTCAGTTTGCCGCCGAGCAGGGTGAAGGCCTCCTGAAAGAACGAGGCGATGTAGTGCGGTTGCAGGCGGCGCGCATTGGCCCGTTCCATCGCCTCCGCGATCTCCTGAATGTCGAGCGCCGGCTCGCTCTGATAGAGGGCGTTTCGCCGCACCAGCTCCTCGATCGTCTCCCGATTCACCGAGCCTTCGATCACTTCGTCTAGCCTCTGGCGCACTTCTGGCCGTTCGCCATAGCGGATCGCCTCGATCAGCAGGTCCCGCAGCGACTGCTTCTCGCCAAAACGGATCGCCCCCAGCACATCAAAGACCTTGCCACCCAGCGCCTCGCGCTCCTGCTCCAGCTTGGTCAGTAGCGTGCGGTAGACATGCCCTTCGAGAGTCTTTTCCGCTACCAGATTCCACAGATGGCAAACCTCCCGCTGGCCGATTCGGTGAATTCGCCCGAAGCGCTGCTCCAGCCGGTTAGGATTCCACGGCAGGTCATAATTGACCATCAGATGTGCCCGTTGCAGGTTAATCCCCTCGCCGGCCGCATCGGTGGCCAGAAGGATTTCGACCGTTTTGTCCTGGGTGAATGCTTCCTGCTGCTTGCGACGCTCGTCTCGCGTCATCCCGCCGGTAATGACAGCGATAGCTTCCGGTCTGCCGATCAGGTTTGCGATGCGCCTATGCAGGTAGCGTAGCGTGTCGCGATGCTCGGTAAAGATCACGAGCTTGCGGTGAGCGGGATCGCGCTCGACCTCGTTGATCTTGTCCTGCACGATCGAGGAGAGCGCTTCCCACTTGCGGTCCTCGCCGCTCTTGCGCACCTCGTCGGCCAGCGCGATCAGCCGCTCCAGCGTTCTGATCTCGGCTTCCAGCTCGCGCAGCGTCAGCGCAGCGGTCGTCCGGTCGGCCAGCTCATCTTCCTGCTCCTCGAAGTCGGTGGCTAGCCCCTCGTCGATGTCGTCGAGCACGTCTCGCGATTCGATGGAAAACTGCAGAATCCGCGCATCTGCCGCCTGCTTGCCGATCCGCTCCTCGTCCAGCCGGGTCCGCAGCCGCTCGTGACGCCGCACTAGCGACTGGTATATCGCCTCGGGTGACGATGCGAGCCGCCGCTGCAGCACGGTGAGCGCGAACCCGACATTTCCAGCGCGGTTGCCGTCGAGATGGGCCTCGGCGCGGTTGAACTCCTCCCGCACGTAATCGGTCACTTCGTCGTAGAGCTTCGCCTCTCTGTCGGAGAGGTCGTAGGCAACGGTGTAGGCGCGTCGCTCCGGAAAGAGCGGTGTGCCATCCATTTTCACCAGTTGCTCTTTCACCAGCCGCCGCATCAGGTCCTCGGCAGTCTGGGTGTGCACTGCCTGGCGGTACTTGCCTTCGAACCGGTCGCCATCGAGCAACGCCATGAAGAGCTGAAAATCGGCTTCCTTGCCGTTATGCGGCGTGGCGCTCAGTAACAGGAAATGCCGCGATTTTTCGCCGAGCAGTTCACCCAGCTGATAGCGCTTGGTGGTTTTGAGTTCGTCACCGTAATATGAAGCGGACATCTTGTGCGCCTCATCGACAACGATCAGGTCCCAGTCTGTTTCTTTCAGCAGCGCCTGATAGTCATCACTGCGACTCAACTGGTCGAGCCGGCAGATCACCAGATCGTGCTCGGTGAACCAGTTGCCTGTGC
>JBFWRO010000303.1:0-4656 GCA_050248865.1 Thermomicrobiales bacterium
CCAGTTCCTTGAGATCCTGCTCCTGATGGGCAATCTTCCGATCTCGAACCTTCTGATTTTCTTCGAGCACTTTCAACTCGCCAGGCGTCGCCAGAATGGCAAAACCCTTGGGAATCAGATAATTTCGGGCATAGCCATCAGAAACATTCTTGATCTCACCGGCTTCGCCGAGACTTTCCACTTCTTGACGCAAAATGACCTTCATCGGTTGCCTTCCATAAAGCAATGCACCCACGATGTAAGAATGGGAAATGAGTGTACGTACACTGCAAAAGTCCTGTGTAACTATACGCGTTTTCGGCATTCAACGGCAACATATCCCGGTTCAGCTCCTGGGACTCATCGAAATGCACTGCAGTCGTCAGATCGCGCGCAGCGAGTCCCTTAACCTTGGTGAGACGTTGGGCCAGGTTGCAACCGGGTTACATGCTCGAAGCATGTTGTCGGGTGAGATGGTAGAGAGCTATCGATCCGGCCACGGCTGCGTTGAGTGATTCGATCTGCCCCAGCTGTTCGATTCTGGCCAGGAAATCACAGCGACCGGAAATCGAGCGAGAAAGTCCAGATCCTTCTGCCCCCACAACGAGCCCGAAAGGGTATGAGACTTCGAGTTCGTGAATTGGTGAAACATCACCGGCATTGTCCAGGCCAACGATCCAGTAGTTCTGTTGCTTCAGCATGTCGATCACTCGCGATATATTCGTCTCCTGGACGATACTCAGGTGCTCTACGGAACCCGCCGACGCATTGACGACTGCCGGCGTTATCGATGCCGAGCGGTCTTTGGGGATGATCACCCAGGACACCCCAAACACCTCAGCAGACCTCAACAGTGTCCCGACATTCTGTGGATCCTGAAGATGATCCAGAATGAGGACGGGGGCGGCGCTCTCGAGAAGCTCGGAAAGCGTCGAATACGAATATGGCGACGTCACCAGGAGCACACCCTGATGACGCTCCCCTCCGACGGTGTCGTCGAGTACCTGCCTCTGCGTTGTTTCAACGGGCACGCCCCTGCGCTCAGCATCGGATCGAATCTGCTGCATTCGGGCGTCCCACCGGACTCCTTCTGCGACATACAGCCGATGTATTTGCCTGTTGCCCCGAAAAGCTTCCGCAACAGCATTTCGACCGTACAGAATGTCCCCATGCCCTGGAGAGATCCCTGCGTGATCAGGCTTTGCGCCATGTCGACGCCTGTGGTCCGTCCGCAATGTCGATTCCTCGCTCCGCCAGCGCATGGCGAATTTGGTCCGCCAGCGCCCATTGTTTTGCAGCCCGTAATTCGTCACGGACATATACCAGCAGATCGATAAACGGTTCAGCTTCGCCCACCGAAGTCGGGGCGACCGCCAAGCGCAAACCTAAAATCCCGCCGAGTTCGATCAAAGTCGACTGCGCATTCCCGATGCTGGTTGAATCTGAACCAGCGTCTCGTGCTCTGTTGATTGCCCGACCGAGATCGAAAAGCGCTGCAATCGCTCGAGGGGAGTCAAAATCGTCATCCATGGCTTCGTGAAAGAGCCGGCTTGCAGCCCTGGTCGCCATCTCGAGTTCAGAGGCGACTGACGCGTCACCTTCGGCCGCTGTCTGGGCGATGGCAGTTGCCGCTCCCCTGAGTCGCTCCAACCCACGTTGAGTTGCGATAAGGGACTCCTCGGTATACGTCAGAGGCGAGCGATAGTGAGACTGCAACACCATAAGCCGAAATGCGTCGCCCAGATCGCGTTCGAGAAGTTCCTGGATGCTGACGATGTTGCCAATCGATTTCGACATCTTGTCGCCACCGAGCTGAAGCAAGCCGTTGTGCATCCAGTAGCGGGCAAAGGGTGCTCTGCCGAGAAATGCTTCAGATTGAGCGATCTCATTCTCATGATGAGGAAATATGAGATCCGTGCCTCCGCCGTGGATATCGACGACTCCAGCGAGGTGGTGGCTACACATTGCGGAACACTCGATATGCCACCCGGGCCTCCCATCGCTCCAGGGACTTGGCCAGTGAGGCTCACCTGGCTTCGCCGACTTCCAGAGTGCGAAGTCGAGAGGATCTTCTTTCCGTTCGTCGATTTCAATGCGAGCGCCGGAAATCATCTCGTCTACCGATCGACGGGAGAGCTTGCCGTAATCCTTGAACGAGCGAACGCGAAAGTACACATCTCCGTCCTGCTGATAGGCATGGCCGTTCTCGATCAACCCCGAAATCATGGCGACGATCTCAGGGATTTCGAGCGTGGCCTGGGGGTAGACGGTCGCAGGCAGCACGTTCAAGGCACCTGTTTCCTTGTGCCAGTGTTCGATCAGTGTTTCGGTGAGTTCACTTGCCGGAATGCCCTCCCGGTTGGCCCGCAGAATGATTTTGTCGTCGATGTCGGTGAAATTCTGTACATGTCGCACCTCGTATCCGCGGTGCTCGAGATAACGCCGAATCATGTCAAACACGATCACAGACATGCCATGACCAATATGCGCGCTGGCGTAGGGCGTTACACCGCATACATACATGCGCACAACGCCTGGTTCAATGGTCTCGAAAGGTTCGGTCTTTCGAGAGAGCGTGCTGTATACGCGTAGCTGAGAATCGGTCACCTGGGCACCTCGTCTTTGATTTGCTGTCCGCTGCTGAACTTGAGCTGACGAAGGGCGTCTTCGAGATATTCAACACGTTGCGTCAACGCCACGACCGCGTCACGCTGAGGGTCCGGTAGGGTTTCCAGTCGCCGAATCTCGCCAGAAGCAGGATCGGTCCATGCGACTGCTCTGGCTGGAACGCCGACTGCGGTGGTGTATGCCGGCACGTCCCGCAGAACGACAGCGCCGCCGCCGATCCGCGCGTGATCGCCGATCGTGACGGCTCCAAGCACTTTGGCGCCCACACCCACGATCACATCATTCCCAAGCGTCGGATGGCGCTTCCCACGCTCCTTGCCCGTACCACCAAGCGTCACGCCCTGGTAGATCGTCACATCGTCGCCAATAACAGAAGTCTCTCCGATGACTACGCCCATGCCATGATCGATAAAGAAGCGCCGGCCAATCCGGGCCCCGGGATGGATCTCGATTCCGGTCAGAAAGCGTGAAAGATGGCTCACCAATCGCCCCAGCAGTCTGAATCCATTCACATGCAGACGGTGGGCAACCTTGTGGAACAGCAACGCGTGGAATCCCGGGTATACCAGAATGATCTCGATTGTCGATCGCGCTGCCGGATCTCGTCGCTTTATGGTTTGAATGTCTTCGGAAATGCTCATGTCGCGCTCCGTCGTTGCCCGGGGTTCGCCCTTTTCCCGGGACGATGATCTCGCAATATTGGGCGAGCCGGCAGCAGGGGCGCCTCAGGCGCCCCCGGGACAGGAGCAATAGCCTCGCCGACGAAGTCGCATGGAAATCTTCCCTGAGAGGCGGGAGCGCAAAAAAAGACTCATGCGTCGCTCGATGTTGATGCTGCGGCCTTCGCGGGTTCTTTGGATTTCGTTTCGGTGGAGGATTTCGCAGGCTCCGGCCCTTTTGTCTCTTTCGAGTCGCCAGAAGAGGGCGATGCCGCCTTGGCCGCGCCGGAGGATGACTCCCGACTGTCAGTGATGTACCAGCCAGATCCCTTGAACACAATACCAACCGGCTGGAGTACTCGCTTGATCTGTCCCTCGCACTCCGGGCAAACGGTAAGCGCATCTTCACTGAATTTTTGAAACTGGTCGAACTCATGTGCGCAATTGATACATCGATAATGGTAGGTCGGCATTGATGAATGACTCCAAAGCAGTACAGAGAAAAAAGTTCCGCAACGAGCTAATACTACGATCCCCTTGAGTGACTCTCCAATCCCTCAATTGGGTCGGTCACAAATCGGTCATTTCCGACCAGTTTTGACCTGCTTTCAACTCGGTCAATAGCGGAACAGATAGCGACATTGCTGATTCCATTGCCTCTTTCAGCAACATGGCTGTTTGCTCCAGAGCAGATCGATCGAGTTCCACGACGAGTTCGTCGTGCACCTGGAGGATGATTCTGGCTGGGAGACCCTCGGAGCAAATTCGATGATGCGCCTCGATCATGGCGATCTTCATAATGTCCGCTGCAGTTCCCTGCACGGGCATGTTGATCGCCATTCGCTCGGCTGCGGCTCGGCGAGCCGGGTTGGATGAAGTCAGGTCGGGGAGCAGTCGCCGTCGTCCGATCAGCGTCTGAACATATCCTGTCTGCACCCCGAAAGCGACTGTCTGATCCAGATACTGGCGAACTCGGGGTAGTCGCGACCAATAGTCCTGGATAAATTGCTGAGAATCGGCACGACTGAGTCCGGTGTCTCTGGACAATCCAAACGCCTGCATGCCGTAGAGCAGCCCAAAGTTCACAGTCTTCGCGACACGACGCATGTCGCTGGTGACGTTGTCGACCGGCACTCCATAGACAAGGGCGGCAGTCGCCCGGTGAATATCCTCACCGCGGTTGAAGGCGTCGAGCAGGAAGGGCTCCTGGCTCATGTGCGCCATGAGGCGGATCTCGATTTGCGAGTAGTCGGCCGCGAGGAGGATGGCGTCATCGAAGAGTTTGTGCGCCTCCCGGTTGTCCGCTACAAACGCCTGTCGCACTCTACGACCCATTTCGGTCCGAATCGGAATATTCTGCAAATTGGGATTCTGAGAAGATAGGCGTCCC
>JBFWRO010000304.1:0-4645 GCA_050248865.1 Thermomicrobiales bacterium
CGGATCATGAATCCGACAACAGACGTCTTCGAGAAGCGGATCGCCGCGCTCGAGGGCGGTGCGGCGGCGCTGGCCTTTGCGTCCGGGCAAGCGGCAGAAACGGCGGCGATCCAGAACATCGCCAACGCGGGCGACGAAATCGTGTCGACCACCAGTCTTTACGGCGGCACCTACAACCTTTTCCACTACACATTGCCAAAAATGGGTGTCAAGGTCGTGTTCGCCGAGCCGAACGCCGACGCGGTCAAGGCGGCAATCACTGATAAGACGAAGGCCGTCTATTCCGAGACGATCGGCAACCCTGACTTGCTGACGCTGGACATCGAGGCGGTCGCAGCCGTGGCCCACGATGCTGGAATTCCGCTCATTCTCGACAACACCATGCCCTCGCCCTACCTCCTCCGGCCTCTCGATCACGGCGCAGACATCGTGGTCCATTCGGCGACGAAATTCATCGGAGGGCATGGCACCGCTATCGGCGGTGTACTGGTCGACGGAGGCAAATTCGACTGGGGAGCGTCCGGACGCTTCCCCGATTTCACGACCCCTGATCCCAGTTACCACGGCCTCGTCTACAACGAGGTCTTCAGTCCGGCGAATTTTGGCGCGAATATTGCCTTTATCATCAAGGCCCGCACCCATCTGCTTCGAGATACGGGCGCGGCGATGAGCCCATTCAACGCCTGGCTCTTCATCCAGGGATTGGAGACGCTGGCGGTACGTATGGAACGCCACAGTCAGAACGCCATGGCGGTCGCTCGCTTCCTGACCGAACACCCGAAGGTCTCGTGGGTCAATTACCCAGGCCTTTCGAGCCATCCGGCCTACAAGACGGCAAGCAAGTACCACCAGCGTGGTCTCTACGGCGCGATTCTCGGGTTCGGAGTGCGTGGCGGCCTCGAAGCCGGCAAAGCGGTCATCGAGAACGTCAAGCTCTTTTCTCACCTGGCGAACATCGGCGATGCCAAGTCACTGATCATTCACCCGGCTTCCACGACCCACTCGCAGCTCACTGAGGAAGAACAGGCTACCACCGGCGTCACCCCGGATTACGTCCGGCTCTCGATCGGTCTCGAAACGGTGGCCGATATCATTGCCGATCTCGATCAGGCCCTGGCCGCGATTTAGGCACGGAGAAAGAACAGGAACACCGAACGAGCACCGGCGGCAGGCCGTGTGCTCGTTTCGTCACCTTTTGTATGGCTGGAATGGATCGTTATCCGGCGCGTTCGACCAGTTCGAGAAACTCTTCCCGAAACCAGTGTGCCTGCCATGGCAGGCCGAGGCGAGAGTTGTCCTTCTGGCGAAAATCGACAAGATAGAGAGGTATCGTGTAGGGCCCAGTCGGCTGGACGTCGGTCACTACGCCAGTGGCGCCGTCGAACTTGGCCTCCTGCGAGGTCGTGTACAACGGGCTGATGCCCCAGACACCTCGCTTATTGTGCGCGCGCGGCAACTCGACGCGCACGACGTCACCGACAAACAACCGCGATTTGCTGACTGTTGCCCCTGTCACCCTGTTTCCCATTTCTGGCCATGATCGACGTACGAGAAAATGCAGCCGCAGTATACCAGCGGAAAGCGTCTGCGCAGCTTTCGGGAGTGCATATGATGACGTCAGGCGAGTTCGGTCTGCAGTGCCGGTCGAGTCACGACACGCAGATAGCGGCCTGGGTGGCCTTCCATCGGGGTCAACCGGCCAGTTGGGGGCATGGATGCGGATTCTGCTCGCGCCAGTCTGCCGCACTTCACCGTAGCTGGCCGTCGCGATCGTTCGCGGTCCAGCGCTCTCAGAAGCATCGTGGAGTTCAGCCGAGCTTCATAACAGGACGCCAGGCCAAGCGTGCGGCCCGTCGACGAATTCGACTCGCAGTCACGAGCCAGTACCGGGGGATCCATCGCAAAGGCCACGGGGTCACCTGCTGCGGATACGGGCGAACGTTCTAGAGATTCTCGGTCGAAATCAGGTGTTCACTTATTGCGTATTGTAGTGACCGCAGCGAAGTTTCGCAAGTCAACTTGTGACTGGGAGGAAATTACAGGCTCGGCCCTCGTTGACGGCACTGTGAGGCGCCCATACTATCGAGCACACAACGCTTGCTGGCGCCGGTGCCTGAGCGAAGCAGTCGATTCGAACAGAGCAGCGGTGATTGCGCTATGCCCGACATGACGTCTCTGCTATTTCAGACGGATGCCTACGCCCGATCTTGCGAGGCAACGGTTGTAGAGCATGATGAGAGTGTGCACGCAATCATTCTCGACCGGACGGTTTTCTATCCGGCGGGCGGCGGCCAGCCGGCTGATCGGGGCCAGCTCCGCGCTGGCGGCCGGAAAGACACGCTGCCGGTTATCGACGCGACGAAGCACCCCGCCGGTGTTGCCCACGTGATCGACCCTTCATTCTCGTTGCCTCCGGTGGGCGCCCAGCTCGTCGCCGAAATCGATTGGGATCGACGTTACCGGCTGATGCGCACACACACGGCGTTGCATGTGCTCTGTGGTGTTGTTTTTCGCGACTTCACCGCATTGGTCACAGGGGGGAATATGGACATCGACAAGGCCCGGATGGACTTCGAGCTCGAGGACCTTTCACCAGAAAAGGTGGAGGCTATCGAGCAGGCCGCCAACCAGGAAATTGCCGCCGGACGGGAAATACGCATTGCGTTCCTTCCGCGCGAGCAAGCGTTCCTGATTCCTGATCTGATTCGGACCAAGATCAATCTTCTGCCGGAAGGAATCAGCACGATACGCACCGTCGAAATTGTTGGCCTGGACTTGCAGGCGGACGGCGGCACCCACGTTGCAAACACCCACGAAGTCATCGGTCTGAAAGTGATGGGCACGCGATCAAAGGGCCGCATCAACAAAAGACTCGAAATCGCACTCGTCGACAAATAAGGAAAGCAGTAACAGTGCCGAAGATCCTCAAAACGACCGGAGACTATCGACTTGCCCGCCGCTCGCGAGCGTTCGAGCATAACCCGTGGCAGGCGGCTGAGGATCTTGGCGGTCGCCATCCGGATCCGATCTATTTTGGAAATGGCGCCCCCGCCGCGGAGATTCAGCCTCTGGAGCGGCTGCAGTGGGCCGCCGAGCGGGCGTGGGTCGAGGTCGGTGGGAAGCTTGGCTATGGCGAGCTCGAAGGCTGGTTGCCGCTGCGTGAGCTCATCGCCGAACGCATGATCAATCGCGGCGTGCGAGTGGATGTCGACTCGATCGTTGTCACCAACGGCAGTCAGCAAGGCATCGATCTCATCGCCAGACTCTTTCTCGATCCTGGCGACGCCATCATCGTCGAAGGTCCTACATACATTGGCGCGATGCAGGTCTTCGACGCCTACGAAGCAAGATATCTCACCTGCCCTGTCGACGACCATGGGCTATGCACAGATGAGCTCGAGCAGATGCTGAAAACGGCGAATCCCACGCCAAAGCTTCTGTACACCATTCCGACGTTCCAGAACCCCACCGGGTTCACGGCACGAGAGGAGCGTCGTCGCCGACTGCTCGAGCTGACCGAACAGTACGGAGTGATCGTGGTAGAGGATGATCCTTACGGAGAGATTTACTTCACTGAGGATCCTCCTGCAAGCGCCCTGCGGGCGATGTCCGACAAAGTGATCTACCTTGGCAGCTTCTCGAAAACGATCGCTCCTGCTCTCAGGGTAGGGTGGACGATCGCGCCGGCCGATCTCATGCCGCTGTTGCTCATGGCCAAGGAAGGGGCGGATATCCACTCGAACCGCATCGAAACACGCATCGTCTACTACACCGCGATGGGATTTCTCGATGACCACGTTGGTGAAGTGCGCGCTTTCTACCGCAATCGGCGCGACATTCTTGCGTCGGGCCTGGATGCCTCGATGACCGATCGCGTCGCCGTTTTCGCGCCCGATGGAGGCTTCTTCGTCTGGTGCGAGCTGCCCGCAGAAGCCATCGCCGATGACCTGCTCATCTCAGCGGCGAGCTATGGCGTTGCCTTTCTGCCGGGCGCCTGGTTCTATCCGGATTACTCGGGCCCGGGTCGCGGCATGCGACTCAGTTACTCCTCGTTGCCAGAGGAAAAAATCGAAGAAGGGGCCAGGCGTCTCGGTGCGGCCGTTGGTGACTACCTGCAACGTTTGACCTGATCAATAGACAATCTGACTCCGCACGGGAAAGCCAGTGAGGCGTTCACGACCCTTGAGCGCAGAGAGTTCGATCAACACTTCGATGCCCTCTAGCTTTGCCCCGAGCTGGGTCACCAGATCGATTGCCGCCTTGATCGTGCCTCCAGTGGCCAGCAGATCATCGACGATGATGACCCGGTCTCCACGCTCGATCGCGTCACGATGGACTTCAACAGTGTTTTCGCCATACTCGAGCGCGTAGTCGGCGCTGAGGGTGTCGGCTGGGAGACGTCCGGCCTTCCGCACCGGTACAAGACCCGCCCCGAGCCGAAAGGCGATCGGCGCCCCGAGGATGAACCCTCGACTCTCGATGCAGACGACGTGATCGATTTTGGAATAGGGTTTGGCCATCAAGGTGGTGGCCTGTTGAAAGGCCTCCGCGTCAGCGAGGAGCGGCGTAATGTCTCGAAACAGAATTCCCGGAGTCGGAAAATCGGGAATGTCACGAATCAGTGATTTCAGTTCCGCGACGATCT
>JBFWRO010000305.1:0-4637 GCA_050248865.1 Thermomicrobiales bacterium
TCATGCAACCTGAGCTGAGTGTAAGGATACGCGGCCGCCCACGCAAACCAGAACACGACCGTGTGGGCCAGTGACCCCAGGGTTCGTCCCTCGAGTTCGCCGGCCACGCCGGCGCCGACAACATTCCAGGTTGTGCCTGTCTCTTCGTCTTGAAATTGGCCGTCGCCCGCATTTCGGAACGAAAGAACCTGTCCGTCGATGACTCGATCGAAGACGCCAACCTGACCGACGTCACGCGATTCGATGATATCCGCGGCATCGAGCGCGGACTGGGATCCAGGCGCAAAAAAGAGGACGATGTCACGCTCACCTGCCCGCTGATTCACCGCTTTTTCTTTGGGCGGCACCGGCAGCGGGTACGCGAAAGACAGGTCGTCGAGCACGAAACCCACGACGCGTTCCATGGGCGCCAGCCGTCCGTCCTGGTCACCCTCGAACAAGAACGGGGAAGAATTGACATCGTCATATCCGGCATACGGATTGCTGCCGTACTGACGACTGAAGCCGGTCTCCCGGGAGAGGACATTTCCATCGGGATAGGCCTCCTTGAATGCTTCCCACCCCAGTATCTGAGCTGGAATTTGCACGAGCACCTGACCCGTCAACTCACCGACGATCGCTTCACCGGTGATCTGCTGCCACCACGATTCCGTCTGCCGGTCCCACATCACCAGGTCGCTGAACCGGAGATTGCCGGTAGTGCCAAAATCGTAGATCGTGGGGTCGCCGGGCAGGCGTCGATCGAAGGCAATTGCCGTATTGCATAGCGGACAGAACGTGACAAGTACAGGTTCATCAGCCAGCATGTCATTGACGATTTCATGCCAGACCATGATCTGCAATGGATAGGCCCGCGCCTGGGATCCAGCGTTTCCACTGTGTTCGATTGCGATAACCGGCTCGAGCGGCTGCAGCCACTGGTCGGCGTCTGCGATGGAAACGTATGCCGGTTCGTCAATTGGCGGAATACCGTCACGCGGAGGACCACCTGATCGGATCTCGCTCAAGGGCACGCTGTGTTTGGTGAAGTCGGTGTTCCACCCGGAGGTCGAGAATCGGAGTGTGGAATCAAGGGTCTCAGGCGTTCCCTGAGCCTCGACGATGTTCGAGGGGCTGTCGCCAGTCCATAGTGGGTAGGATGCACCGACACCTGCCACGACCATCGCGCCGCCGATCAGCCGGCGGCGGCTCAGAACGCTCTTTTTCGGTTCCTTCTGCAATTCCGAGTGGTCCGGGTTGCGGTTTGTCCAGTGTTGCTGTGTCATTTCAGGATCTCCTCGATGGTCACAGATCGCGGCGGTTTGCGACCATTTCGTCCTAACTCGTCAGGAGTGGAGCAGCGTGCTCCTCCATTTCGGATGAGGAGAGTTCCCCGAATCGAATCGAGTGAATCACTCCATCGCGGTCGATGAACATGCTGGTTGGCATACTGCGAACCCGATAGGCCTCAGTGACGCTCGCTCCGGGATCGAGCAGCAGCTGATACCGGATTTCCTCCTGAAGGGCGAATGCCGCGGCGACCTCACGAGACTGGTCCACGTTGACTCCAATCACGACGAGTTCACCTTCATATCGGTCCGCCAGCTGCTGCATTGCTGGCATCTCTGTTATGCAGGCAAAGCACCATGTGGCCCAGAAGTTGAGGAACACTGGCTGTCCACGAAGGTCGGAAAGGCGGACCGTGTCGCCCTCGAGTGTCTGGAGATGGAAATTTGGGGCCAGGTTGCCAGTTTGCGGCCCAGTCGGCAATTCAGCCGCGACCGCAGAAACGGGCTGGACCTGTTCTGCCGGGCCAAACTCATCACTTGTTTCAGAGGAAAATGGCCGAGCAATCGTCAGAGCGCCCGCCACGATCAATAGTGCAATACCTAACCCAACCCAGCGCTGACGCGCTGTTCGAGGCGATGATCTGGCGAGATCGAGAGACGATTTGCGAGTGGAAGAACGTTTTGGCATCGACAAGACCTTTCAGCACGTTCGAGCAGCGACTATGGAGCGAGATCCTCCGACCAGTGGCTTCCGCATGGGGTCCGAAGTGCTGCGCAGAAGTCTGGCGCTGCACGGAGCCAACCACCTTCATGTCCGCTCCACTGCCTAGTCGTGGATCCAGACCTCCGTTCCCAGGGGCGCCCAGCCATACAGCCACTCGGCCATGTGTAAGGGCAGATTGACGCATCCGTGGCTCATTCGCTGACCAAAGTTGTTGTGCCAATAGGCACCGTGAAGTGCCTCCGCCGCCATGCTGAAATACATGACATTCGGAACGTCGCTGACCTCGTACGGGATGGTGCCGGGAGGTGCGTCGCCAAACCCGAGGACCTCTCCGGTCTGATCAGTGAATCCATTCATGTCCTGAACGGGATATCTAAGCCGAACGTGAAAGAATCCAAGCTGGGTATCGTTCGGTGGAAACCCCGAGCTGACGAGCGTTGTCGAGATCGCAGTGTTGCCCTGATACGCGACCAAGGACTGCTCCGAGAGGTTGATTTGAATCCATTTGCGGCCCGGTGCGCGAGGATCACCCAAAGGAGCGGGGTTGTCGATTGGCCAGAACAGCAACTCGTCAAAGCGGGGCAAGCCATTGCCTTCAATGGGAGTTGTGTCGATTGACAACTGTGCCGCGAATTCCCGCCCAAGCGGAGCCAGCCTGACCTGGTCTTTTTCGAGAGTGGCCAGCCCTCCTTCAAAATATTGGAATGTCTTCCCCTGTTCACGATATGGCTCAGTCAGGGGAGCACCAAAGTAGAAACCGCCTTCGTTCATTCGGTACCAGGAGAGGATTTCTTCAGAGATCGTGTGACCGGTCTCTGCGACGAAGGTTCCCCCTTCCGAAATGATTGACTGGACAGTGGGATCGGTGCTGGCTCGAGGCATCAACGCTTCCCTGAGTTGACGGCGATGAGCATCCCCAGAATCACGCTCGAACCACCCGCGGAACACCTCACCGATTTCGCGATCGAGCGCCATCTGGCCGAGCGGTAGAAGTCGCATGATCGGATCGTGCGTATAGAGAAACTCTTCACGATATTGCATAACGACGTTTTCAAACGCCTGGCTGTAGAGGCCATTGCTCGCAGCAAAAGGCTCTGAAATCGGGTTGCCGAAGACCGACGCGGCACCATTCGCTCGCCAGTAATCGAGCATGCTGCCACGGAGCGTGTGTCCTGTTTCTTCCACGAAGACCTGAACGTCAGCTTGCCCGATGTCAGGCGGAAGGGCGACGTTCGTGAGCGACGCTGAATTGGCCCCAACGGCATTCGCTCCATATGTGGAAAGGAGCGTGCTACTGCCCAGGGCTGCGAGTCCGGCCTGGCGAAGAATGCGCCGCCGCGAAAGCGTTGGATGAGGGAGCGTTTGCCTTCGAGCGGTTCCTTCGGTCGTCATCGCCAGCCTCCTGATCGTACGGGTGCGAGCCCCATCGACTTGGTTTGTCGACCGGTAATCGATCGAGCATCTCCTTCCTACTGTAGTGCTGACGGCCAAAGACCGATGTAAGGATGCCTACATGTCTCGATCAAGGAGCACAGGGCGGCGGCTGACTGGCCTGCCGGTTGCCAGGGGAAATGTCGGAACGGAAACGCAGCCATGGCTTAAAGGACGGCAGCAGTTGCGACTCATTGCTGCGTGCGCCTGATCATCGATTCGTCGCAGGTTTGGGCGTCATCCAGCGGCAGGAGGACCATCCAGTATTCGATCCGTGACCTCCGTCAGGTTCGCACCGACGATATCCGGAGCCGGTGAGATCGGATCCAGCACCTGACCGGGCCGGGCAACGAATGCAGCCTTGCATCCGGCGCTGAGCGCACCAGCAACATCCCAGGAGTGAGCGGCGACGAGCCGCACTTCGCCGATGGCCACGCCAAGTTGTTCGGCAGCCATCCGATATGGTTCCGGCGCCGGCTTCAGACGTTTGACCGAGTCAGCAGAGAGCATCTGCTCGAGGAGATCAGCCAGTCCCGCGTTGGTCAGCTGCGCCTCCCCCATGGCCGGCGTCGAGTTGGTCAACGATGCCAGGCGATACCCGGCACTGTGCAGACGCTCCAGCGCGGACCGCACCTCTGGATGTGGGGGGAGCTGACGCATGCCGCCAAAAAGCGCGGCACGGTCTTCCTCGCTCAGATTCACGCCGTGCCGGTTTGCCACCATCCCAAGCGCGCCCATCCCGATTGCGCCAAAATCGTGGTAGCTGTTTGTAATGGTCGATACGAATGCGGACTGCAACATCTGGCCAAACCACTCACGCCTGACCGAGGCATTGCCAAAGGTGCGGGCGAAGAACGGGTCAAGCGCTCCGACGTCGAGCAAGGTTTCGTTGACGTCCAGGAGAATTACCGATCCCATGATGACTCCTTCACTCGTGTCAAAACGTGCCGACCGTACCGCCGTTTCCATACGTATCGCCAGTCCGAACCGACTTGGCTGCCAGGCGTCTTCGAACGCAGGACTTCAGGCGATCAGGGCTCACGCTTTTGCTTCCGCCTGAGCATGCCCAAATGCTCTCCACGCTCCCATCGCGCCTGGGCTTCGGCAAATTCACGCACCGCACGAGGTCCGTTTCGTTCCAGTCCGGCGGTAAATGCCGTGTTGCTTACCCATCGAGAACCCTCGATCTCGGCATAGAACGGCGCCAGCCGGCG
>JBFWRO010000306.1:0-4636 GCA_050248865.1 Thermomicrobiales bacterium
GGATTGGCTGGCGGCGCAATTCCCATACATCAGCATCTCGCCGAGGAAGCGGTGCAGCGCGCCGTGGCAACGCCACTAGGCCTCTCCTTACTCGACGCTGCGTGGGGCGCGCACACCGTGGCTAACAGCACGATGATTCGCGCAATCAAGGCAGTGACAACCTATCGAGGACGTGATCCACGTGATTTCGCTCTGATGGCCTTCGGCGGAAACGGGCCGATTCACGCCACAGGCGTCGCGGAAAGCCTTGGCATCCAGACGGTCATCGTGCCGCCTGCGCCCGGTCTCTTCTCAGCCGTCGGTCTCCTCGAGGCAAAGCAGGAACGCCACTTCACCCAGTCGCTCTTCGGGCCGTTCGATCGCACCGCCTGCGAACGAATCGATACCGGGTTCAGGGACCTGGAGGCACGTGCCGCAATCGAGATTGCGAGAGAGGAACCACAGAGTGCCTCCCTGTCTTTTCAACGAGGACTCGACCTCCGCTATGCCGGCCAGGGATTCGAGCTTGCGATCGCTGTCGGTTCGATGAGCGCAGCTTCCGAGTGGTTCGAGCGAGTCACCGAAGCATTCACCAGAGAACATGAGCGAACCTACGGTCACAGCGCACCGGGAGAGCCAATGGAGATCGTGAACGTGCGACTGATCGCCCAGCGTGACACGAATCTGATTGCACCGACATTGGCGCTGACAGAATCGACCCAAACGGCGAGTGCCGATCGCCTTGTCTACTTCGGAGCAGCGACGGGAATGGTTTCGGTACCTGTGCTGGATCGGAGAGACCTTGCATCGACAGATCAGCGCGGCCCACTCATCATCCAGGAATACGACTCGACGACGATTGTGCCGCCCAATGCGGCGGCCAGGCGCGACGAACATGGAAACATCATTGTGACCCTGGATTCTGTCGATGCTTGACCTGATCATCCGGTCGGGATTCGTGGTCGACGGAACTGGTGCGCCCGGTCGCATCAGCGATATCGGCATCTCTGGCGAACGGATTCTGATCACCGGCGATCTTTCGGCCACCGCGGCGCAGGACGTCATCGATGCAGCGGGTCTGGTGGTTGCGCCCGGGTTCATCGATATTCATAGCCATTCTGACTTCACGCTGTTGGTCGATCCTCGCGCTCAGAGTTCGATCGCCCAGGGCGTGACCACCGAAGTCATTGGCAACTGTGGGCACGGCTGCGCACCGATTTCCGATCCGGCAATGATCACCGGAAACCTGTATGGGTACACCCCGGGCGCAGCGCTCGACTGGCGCTCGACTGGTGACTTCTTCGAGCGCCTCGATGCCGTCGGCCCCGCCGTCAACATCGTACCCATGGTTCCGAACGGCAATCTGCGTATTGCCGCGATGGGCATGGAGGATCGAGCCGCCACATCATCCGAGCTGGCGGAAATGACCGCCATGCTGGAAGAGGGTCTGGAGGCCGGCGCATTCGGATTTTCAACCGGCCTGGAATACCCCTCTGAACGAGCCACAACAGAGGAGGAATCAATACATCTCTGCTCCGTCGCCGCCAGGTCGGACGGTATCTACTCCACGCACACGCGCAATCGCGATGCGCATGCGGTCGAAGCCGTCGAAGAAGCCATCCGGGTGGGGAGAAAAGCCGAAATTTCTCTGCAAATTTCGCACATCACCCCCCGCAAGGGCGGTCCACCAGATACCGCAAAAAAAGCGATCGAATCCGTCGACAGAGCGTTGGCCGGCGGCCAGGACATTGCCTTCGACATGCATACCCGTCTCTACGGCTTTACGAACCTGAGCGCCTCCCTGCCGCCCTGGGTTTCGGCGGGGACTCCCGACGAGATCGCCGGTCGCCTTCGGACTCCTCGCGCCCGCGAAAGCGTGCGTCATTTCGACAGCCTGATCGCCAGTTTTGGGCGAGCAGGCTGGGATAAGGTCGAGCTTTTCACCTACCCAGCTGATTCCTCACTTGCAGGGCGAAGCATCTCCGAATTGACCTCATCAGGCAAAAACCCCATGGACACCGTCATCGATCTGCTGGCCGCGGCAGCTGAAGATATCCATGCTCCGATGTGCGTCTGTCACGCGTACAGCGAGAACGAATTGCTGGAGACCTACCAACATCCAGTTTGCACGCTGGGTTCGGATGCCACCGCGCTGGCAATCGATGGACCACTGGCTGATTCAGTCTTCCCCGGTGCGTTCACCTGGGCGTCCTGGTTCTTTCGGCGCTTCGTAAGGGAGCGCAAGGAATTCACGCTCGAAGAAGCCATCGAGAAGCTCACGAACCAACCTGCCCGGCGATTCGGTTTACGCGATCGTGGCGTTATCCGTGACGGAGCGTTTGCTGACCTTGCAATCTTCGATCCGGCGCGTTTTGCGGAGCAGGGAACAATGGCGACGCCGAATCGTCTGGCAGTCGGCATGCGCCACGTACTGGTCAATGGCGTGCGGACCTGGTCGGCAGGGTCTGAGACTGGCGAGCGCGGCGGCCGCGTGCTCAAAAGACAGGACGATGGAGGGCTCCGGGAGTGATGGCGCGCACACAGATGAGAAACGACGATTCCATTGATCCGATCACGCTTGAAGTGATTCAGAATGGGCTCGGATCGATCGTGGATGAAATGGCCCTGACAGTCATGCGCACCGCCTACAGCGGTGTCGTAAAGGATGCACTCGACTACTCGACGGCGTTCTGTAATGCGTCTGGTGAGGTAATTGCCCAGGGCCTGACGATCGTCGTCCACCTCGGATCGTTTCCCAGCGCGGTTCGCAGCATCATGACGAAATTTGCGGGCCGAATCTATCCCGGTGACATGTTCATCTCGAACGATCCCTACACCGCCGGCGGAATCCACCTTCCCGATATCTACGTGATCAAGCCTGTGTTCGACGCTACTGAGTTGCAGGGGTTCTCCTGTGTCGTCGCCCACCACACCGATGTCGGCGGCATCGTCCCGGGAAGCAACTCGACACAGGCAACAGAGATGTATCAGGAAGGCATTTGTCTGCCAGCGATGAAGCTCTATGAGCGAGGTGAGCCCAATGATGCCATTTTCGACATCATCGCCAGAAATGTGCGCGTCCCAGACAAAGTTCTTGGGGATCTTCGCGCGGAAATCGCTGCCGCGAATATCGGCGAGCGGGCATATCTGGATCTGATCCGACGGTACGGACCGACCACGTTCCACCACTATAGCGATGCCTTGCTGGACTACAGCGAGCGTCTGGCTCGGGCCGAGATCGCCGCGTTACCAGATGGCGTATATCAGGCCACAGGTCACATCGATGGCGACAGCATCGAATCAGGACCAGTGACGATTGCTGTCCGGGTGACCATCGAGGGAGACGAATTGACGGTCGACTTTGACGGCTCATCGCGGCAGGTCAAGGCCGGCATTAACTCTCCCATCGCGTTCACCCGTTCCGCGGTCTATGGCGCCGTGCGGCTGATCCTCGATCCCGCGGCGCCGAATTCAGCCGGCTATTTCCGACCCATCCACGTCGATGCACCCGCCGGCACCGTCGTTCATCCTGTTTTGCCTGGAGCGTGTGGGGCTCGAGGCATCATGGGCTTCCGGATCATGGACACGGTGGCCCATGCACTGGCCGCCGTCGCACCCGATCGCGTTCCGGCAGACGGCGAAGGCGGCAACACGATTTTGAGCATGGGTGGCTACGACGCTGAGTTCAACCCATTTGTTTATGTCGATCTCATCGCGGGCGCGAGGGGCGGAGCCCCTTGGGGCGACGGCGCTGCGGGTATTCCCCATCCGGGATCGAACATCGCCAACACCCCAGTGGAAATTGCCGAAGTCGAGTTGCCAATTCGCATCGAAGAATACGGATTCGCGGTCGATACAGGCGGCGCGGGTCAATTTCGAGGAGCCCCAGGGCAGATCAGACAGGTCCGATTGCTGGCAGATGAAGCAATCCTGCAGATGCGCTCGGACAAGCGGCGCTTCCGGCCTTATGGACTGCACGGCGGCAATGAGGGCACACCATCGATGACGGTCCTCAATCCGGGCACGGAAGACCGCGTGCTCAAAACCATGGGAATGACGCCAATCCGCAAGAACGACGTGGTGAGACACACACTCGCCGGAGGCGGCGGCTGGGGCGCGGCATTCGAGCGCGATCCCGAGCTCGTTCGGCGAGATGTCTGGAACGAACTTCTGTCAACTGACTATGCCTCCGTCCACTACGGTGTTGTCATCGACCCAGACACACTTGAAATCGACCATGACCTGACGAGGAGGAGGCGAGCCAATTCCATGCAGCCGCGTTCAGATAGCGCCGCCACCGGAAGCTCTCAGCCAGATTGACGTCCATCGTCGAGCGGGTGACGGGCGACATTCATGCGTGCCTGAAACACCAATCCGGTGGTCACTTCGGAAACCACCACTTCCGGATCAGTTTGTATACAATTGACGAGCACGTGCCATCCTGATAGCATCCGACAGTATCCAAAGGATTCTGGATATGCGCGAACTGCCATCGAAAGGAGCATACAGAGTGCCTGACTCGAATGACCAAGTGAATCTGGTCTTCTCACGTCGTGGGTTTCTCCAGGCCGGAGCTGCGGCTGGTGCGGCCATTGCGGTCGGAAATCTTCATATTCCGGTCGCAGGGGCGCAGGATCGCGTCACATTGACCATCTGG
>JBFWRO010000307.1:0-4630 GCA_050248865.1 Thermomicrobiales bacterium
CTACGTCAGCATTTGCATCGCCCGCACCGTAGTCGCAAACCACTGCAGCGCCAACGATGAAACAGGCTCCACCAAGAGTCGCTCCTGCCTCGTCGGTCTTCTCGATGCGAAGTGAACCAGTGAGTCTGGTATTGACGAACGCGACTTCCGCGGCCTGACCGTCGGCAACGGTGACGGTGACCGGTTCTGTGGCGCTGGCGTATCCGGCTGGAGCGGCAGTCTCAGTGACCGTTACCTCACCCGCCGGGATGCCTGCAACCTCGAGGACGCCACTCTCGGCGTTCAGGTCACCGGCGCCGTCGTCACAAACTTCCTGGCCATCAATCGAGAAGCAGGCGCCGCCAATCAGCGTTCCGGCGTCGTCCGTCTTCTGGATGATCACGGAACCGGAAAGCAACCGATCGGCGAACTCGACCCCTACAGTGTCGTCTGCCACGATATCGACGGTGGCCGGTTCGTCAGCAATCGCATAGCCGGCAGGAGCGACAGACTCGGTCACGGTTACCGACCCGGACGGAAGCCCACTGATAAGGATGGAACCCGCATCCGGGTTTTCGTCGCCGTCACTGTTGTCGCAATACTCGGTCTCTCCAACAACGAAACACGCACCCTCCAGCAATTCGCCGGTCTCGTCGGTCTTCGTGATCAGCAGAGAGCCGGCTAATGGGGCATTGGTGAAAGAAACAAACGCCGACTCGTCGAGCACAACGTCGACCGTCTGAGGCTCGGTGGCCAGCGCGAATCCTTCGGGAGCGACAGTCTCGGTTATCGTTACGGCTCCGATTCGAACGCCCTCGATCTGGACGATGCCGGACTCAGTATTTGTGTCGCCCTCACCGTTGTCGCAGTACTCGGCCTCACCAACGAGGAAGCAGGCGCCCCCCACGGCCGCGCCGGCTTGATCGACTTTGCTGATAACGAGGGTTCCGGTGGCGTACTCGTTCATTACCGTGATCGATGTCCGCTCACCTTCGATGACCGTGAAGGCCTGGTCGGGTCCACCCACATATCCGTCCGGGACGGTCGTCTCCGTCGCGGTGTACTCGCCGACCGGAACGTCCAGAATTTCGATCACGCCGTTGCGATCGTCAATGTCGCTTTCGTCGTCATCACAGTACGGACCGAGCACCGTGCCATCGGCAGCGGTGACGGCGAAACAGGACCCACTCAGCCGCGTGCCATCGGGCTCGCGCTTGATGATCCGGAAGGATCCCAACTGCACTGGAATCAGCTCGTTGACCACCTGAACCTGAATGTCGTTGCCGGCCACGATCGTGACAGTGCCCGAATCGACGACCTGATAGCCCTCGGGAGCGGTCGTTTCAGAGACCGCCTGGTCGCCTGCCGGGATTCCCTCGATGCGGATTACGCCTTCCAGACCATCAGTGTCGCCTTCCCCGTTGTCGCAAACGGGTTCGGCGTCCCCGATCTGGAAACAGGATCCGGCCAAAGGATTGCCGTCGGCATCAACTTTCAAAATCGACAGATTGCCTGTTTCGGGCGCTGGAGTCTCCTCTGCTGCTGGCTCCTGGGCCGCTCCGCCCACCTCGAGCTGGACCTGGACCGTCTGACCATCAGCAACGTCTGCCGTAACCGCCGCGGCCGGATCGAATCCCGGCGGCGGGTTGGGCATCGAAACTTCATAACTGCCCGCTGGCAATCCTGCAATCAGCACCGAGCCCTGATTGGGATCCTCATCTCCAGCCTGGTTGTCGCAAACTTCTCCGGACGCCGGGCCGTCGTAGGCAATACAGGCGTCGAGAATTGGAAATCCCTCCTCGACAGCGATCGCGGCGATCGAGCCCTGCCCACCTTCAGCCGGGGGTTCCGGCGTTTCTTCGACCGGCGTCTCCGGGATGATCTGTACCTGGAATCGAACCTCTGCAGTTTCGCCGGCAACAACAGTCACCGTCTGCGATATCTCCCCGACGGCTTCATATCCATCAGGAATTTCGAGCGTAACACCATAGTCGCCAGGCGGAACGTCCTCCAGCAACATGTCGGCATCTTCATCATCACCATCACATTGGAGTCCGAGGGTTGAGACGTCGAAACAGACCTCTGGCAGAGGATTGCCGTCCTGGTCGACGACTCGCGCAATAAGCTGTCCGGCGCCTTCGGGTTCCGGGGTCACTTCTGGTTGCTCAGCGCCGGCCGCAGGCTGATGGCGGACGGCGAACCGGCCGTCGTTCTGCAAATCGAGCGAAAGCGTCCCGACGTTCTCATAGCCTTCGGGCGCCCGAGTTTGTTCGAGCGAATGGGTCCCGGGCTGGACCCCGGTGAAGGTCACTTCGGCGTCACCGTCGTCGTCGCAAATCTCTTCCCCGCCATCGAGGGAGAAACACGCGCCGGGAAGTCCATTGTCGTCCTCGTCAACTGAAACAAAGCCAACCGTCAGTCCGGGAGGGGCAGTTTCCTCGGTTGGTGTCGGCTCGGGTTCTTCAGGCGCCGCCGCAGGAGTGTGACGGACAGCAAAGTTCGCATCCTGCTCGACGTTGACCTCGACGTTGCCCACGCTCTCGAATCCGTCGGGGGCCTGCGTCTGGGTCAGAGAATGGAGACCAGGTGCGACATCGCTGAACGTGACGACTCCATCGCCGTCGTCGTCACAAACTGGGTCTCCGCCATCGAGGCTGTAGCAGGCGAAGGGCAAGCCGTTCTGATTCTCATCGACCGAAACGAAGCCGATGGTGAAACCAGCTGGCTGCTCTGGCTCTTCCGGTGCTTCAACCGCTTGATGCGGCACTTGGAGATCCGCGTTGCCGTTGACGTTGAGCTGGAATGGTTCTACGAGCTGGACGCCATCTGGTGTCCGGGTCTGGACGACGCTGTAATCCCCGTTGGGAAGATCGGCGAGGGTGACCACGCCGTCTCCATCGTCGTCGCAGAAGGAGGCGCCAGTATCGAGCTCGTAGCAGGCGCCCGGGAGCAGGTTTCCATTCTGATCGACGGACTGCAGGTTGATCGTCGACGTTTCCGACGGCAACTGGGCCGAGACTCCCGGGTTGTGCGGTACCGAAAATTGCTCGTCGCGCGTGATATCGAGCTGAATTTCCGGGTATGGCTCGAATCCTTCTGGCGAACGAGGTTCGCTCAGCGTGCGCAGTCCTGGTTGAACGTTTGGAATGGTGATCGCGCCATCGCCATCGTCATCGCACACCGGCTCTCCGCCATCGATCGCGAAGCATGCACCCGGCAACGCATTGCCATTAAGGTCGACGGCGAAGAACGTGAGAGTGAATCCACCTTCCGCGGGCGGTTGGTCAGCGGGCGGCTCTTCGGTCACGGGAGTCTCCTCCGCAGGAGGCTCTTCCGCGGGAGGTTCCTCTCCGGGCACCTGAGCGATCATCTGCAGTTGCTGCGCCCCCGAACTGAGATCGATTTGCTGAGGATCGCTGGCGATTTGTCCCTCAGGGGTGTAGCTCTCGACGATGTCGACATCACCGGAAGGAAGCCCATTTGGGAAGTTCAGTCGAACCGCGCCGTCGTTCGCACCATCCGCTGAATCGCAGGCCTGGGCAGCAATGGTGTCTCCGCCACCGTATGCGGTGAAACATGCGCCGCCGATCGGATTGCCGCCCTGATCAGTTTTCACAATGTCCAGCGTTGCGGTCTGGACAGCTTCGGCGAGCTGAATTTGGCCCGCCGAGTTGAGCACGACATGAATCCGGCCCGAGTCTCCAGCCGCCGCCTGCGCGGACTCACCTGTCGGTTGGCCAGAAATGAGCGGCTGGATGGTGATCGGGGTATCAGCTGGTGAGTTGAAGAAGACCTCGAACGTTCCCTGCGGACCCGGCAGCATCTGGAACTGGCCGACATCGGTTTGAATCTCGAAAAGAGCTCCGCCAGCATTCACTGCGCCGGTGAATTCGTTGAACGAAAACACAGCGGCTTGCGAACCATCTGGAACGGAAAACGTGGCCTGGTTGGCAGGTGGACTTTGCAGTCCGTTCTCGCCGAGCGTTATTGCTCCCGAGTTGGTGGCCACGATCAACTGGTAGGAGTAGGCGCCCGGCCCCAGCGCGGCAGATCCCACCCAGAACCCATCACCAACCGGAGAAAGCGCGATATTGCCCACGAGCTGGGCAACGTCACCGCCGACAGTGACGGAGAAGACTCCTTCGAGCGGCGGAGGCGTGTTCTCTCGCTGCTGCCTGGCCTCCCTCATCGTCCCGTCCGGATGGTCCGGCGCCGCCAGACTCGTATGCACGGTGACCAACGGCGCCATCAGGCTGACAAAGAGCAGGAGGGATGTCAGCCATGCAATGCTTCTGCCCCGCACCGGCTTGCTCCCGTGCGCATATCTGGCGCTGCCTTGATCGGTTGATCCCAGATGGCTGCTGCGGACCTGCATCGCTACCTCCGCTCTCTCGTGACCTGGTGAAATTCCAGTGTTGATTGCGTGCAAATCAGGCGCCCTCAGCGCCGGGTTAAAATCGCGGTGCCAAAATCGTCGGCATTGGACCTTGCCATTCACCATATGCCGGGTCCCCGACGACGCCCATGAAGCTGCCCGTTCATCTGTTCATCATACCCGAGGCATTCCCAGCGGGAAACCTCACGGGCTTAGCCGTTGCTACACGGTCAAACGAGACGGCGACTCGAATGGTTTCGCACGAAACAGGTGAAC
>JBFWRO010000308.1:0-4592 GCA_050248865.1 Thermomicrobiales bacterium
GCGCTCGTTCGCACGGCAGCGTTGCCCGCCAAATCGGTGTGAGAGTCCCTGGCCCTGACGAACGGATCGAGTACCGGGGCAGCGCCGCTGCCCCAATTTTGTGTACGATGACAGCCCCGACAGATGAAAAAGGAGACCTCGATGCCAGACGCCCAGGGCCGCAAGATCTTCGATTACCACACTTCAAATGTCGCTGCACTCAGTGCGGGCAGGGGGTAGTTGGTCTAGTGAATCAAATCGGAGCATCATAACGTCGCCGTTCACCGGCCCGGCGGGTCGCCTGAGGTGAACGATGACACAGGCAAACTGCGGTGACGTCGTTCTAGCTCTTCGCTTCTTGTCGCGCGCAACTTCGCGAGCTGATTCAGCCCGGGATTGTTCCGGACTGAATCAACCAGCAAACTTGCCTATATTCGTGATAACTCAGGCGCTCAGTCTGTCGCCCAGTCGATCTCCACGCGCATGACTTGCGGAGCGTCGCCATCGCTCATGAGCATCACGCCATCGTTGTTGATCGCGATCCCGGTCGAACGTGCAAACGTCGTTGCATCCGTCCCATCTGGGCCGAATTCGGCGAGGAATGTTCCGTCGCGGCCGAAAACGAAGATGCGATTGACTTCCTGATCGGCAACGAAGACGTAGCCACTCGCGTTGATCGCGGTCTGCGTTGGGCCGACCAGTTGATCCTCGCCAAATGAGAACTGGAACTCACCGTCATCCGAGAAGACGGATACCCGCCCGCCCGCATACTCAGGGACATACGCATTCCAGTGCTCGTCAAAGCTCACGGTGAGGGGAAATCGCAGCTGGCCCTGTCCTGCTCCAAATTCACCGAACTCGAAGAGGAGATCACCCTCCAGATCGAAGACTCGCACGCGGTGATTCTCCCAGTCTGTGACCCAAAGCCGGTTCTGGTTGGCGTCAGTGGACACTGCGGCTCCCCCGAACACATTCTCTGAATCCTCACCGACGACGGGCCACGCATCGAGGAATGTTCCATCCGGCCCGAACTTCCAGATCTTATCGGTGTTCTCGCTCGCGACATAGATATTTCCTGCTGCGTCGACCGCCGCAGAGGTCGGCACTTCGAGCATTCCCGAACCGGAATCGTCGCCAATAGTGGTAATCAACGCTCCATCGGGACCCAGTACCACCACTTGGCCGAGCGCGCCATCGGCGATGTAGAAGTTGCCCTGCGGGTCGGTCGTGATACCTTGCGGCATCATGAACGAAAAATCTCCGTAATTGACTGGCTGAAGCGACAGGGCATCGACGTCGAACGACATGGGAACGTCAACATCGGAAGCTGATGCGCTTGCCGCCTGTTGTCCGGAAGGCGCGGCGATCAGGGGGTCGTTACTCCCTCCGATGGCGTAAACCGATCCGGCCAGCGTGGCTACGTACATCCTGCCACGGTCGACCGCCACCGTGTTCTGCATGCGGTCATCGACATCCAAACGCCAAAGTTCCTGGCCGTTCGAGGCGTCGAGAGCATAAACGGCCTCATCGCCATCGCTCGACACGTAGATGACTTCCTCGGTCACCGCCCCTGGCCACGCCTCACCGCCGACCTGAGCCTGCCACAGTAGTGCACCGTCACTGAGCGCGAAGGCGTACACCGTGCCAGATACACTTCCGGAGTACGCCACGTTGCCTATCACAGACGGGGTGAACACAGCCTCATCTCGTCGCCAGAGTTCGTCGCCGGTCTCCGCGTCATACGCGACGATTTTCCCCGGACCTAGTTCCCCGGATATGCCGACGACTGCCACATCATCTGTCACCGATGGTGCATCCCAGCCGCTTGCTCCATTTTCCTTACGCCAGATGAGGTCCCCAGTTTTTAAGTCAACAGCTGTAACGCCGCCACCGCCGGAGGCATAGACAATGTCGCCGGCAATTGCTGGATAGGTCAACTCCTCCTGAGAGGCGATTTCATATTCCCACAGCTGATTGCCGGACTTAGCATCAAAGGCATGGAGAACACCAGTTTCTCCCCCGGCAACCACGATTCCTGAGTCAATCGCGATCTGGTCCAGCTCCAACGGCTCCGAGCGCCACAACTCCTCGCCTGAAGACGAATCGATCGCGTAAAGACGTCCGGTACTGTCGGTCACATACACCGTTGAATTTGCATGGGCCACACTACCTCGAATTGGTCCTTCCGCGACAAATCGCCACCGCTCGTTTCCGTCGATCGTACTCAGAGCGTAAAGGCTTGTTTCGGAGCATCCCACATAGGCCGTCTGATCTACCACGATCGGGGGCTCGTCGCATGGCCCCTGCGCCTGGAACCGCCAGAGCTCGATCGGCTGTCCGGTCGGACCGGCGTCCGCTGCGCCTGTCCGGGCAGCATCTCCCTTCCATGTTGGCCAGTCGGCCTCCTGTGTCTGCTCATCGGTCACTGCGGGTACAAGGGCAGGGTGGTTATCGCGATCCTCATGGAGCAGATACCCGCCAATGCCCCCGAGCAGGATGATCAGGGCCGCGGCCGTCGAGGCCAGCGCCCAGTGGGCGCGTTTTCCTCGAAATCCAGACTCCGGCCACCACGAGGCTGGCGTCGCTCGGGTTGTTCCTCCTGACAATGGAAACGGTATGGGTGCATTCATGGCGGTCATCGTGTCCTCCTGCTGTGAGGCCGGGTAATAGTCGAACACGCGCTGCCGGGCTCGCTCGCGAGCCGACCCCGGCGTTGGCGCCTTATAAAGGGAGAGGATGTGATGGACCGCGTCCGCCAGTGAGGAGTCATATCCGCCAGACTCACGCGGAGTCAGTAACTCCTCCCAAAGCTGATCGACGGTCTTCAATTCTCTCGGATCAGCCATGTCGTTGTCCATTCGTCACGTGCAGCTCACGCTGTACGGCATTGCGCAAACTGATGACCGAACGTGACTGGGCTTTGCGGATTGCCTCCTGAGTGCGGCCCATCACTCGTCCGATCTCGGCAGCAGAGAGCCCCGCCATCCGCAGCTCGAGCAATTCCCTCTGATCTGACGGCAACCGTTCCAATAGCCTGCGCAGCTCATCATGCCGTTCAACGGCCAGCACATGCTCCTCAGGAGACTCTTCTCCTGAGCCTGCGCTCAGCGCGTCATTCAGCGTGGTCTGAGGTCGCGCGGCAGTCGTTCGGTAACTGGATGCGACGACATTTCGAGCGATGCCAAAGAGCCAGGATCGAAACGACGTCCCCGGCACGGAAGGGTCATAGTTCGAAAGGTTGGCCAGAGCTTTCAGGAAGACTTCGGCCGCGGCGTCTTCGGCGGTATGCCAATCACCGAAGCGCGAGTAGCAGAATTTGAAAATCGGTTCCCAGTGACGCTCGAACAAGGCGCCAAATGCGTCTCGATCTCTCAATGCACGAGCCACCATCGCGGCGTCTGAATCGACATTCGTCTCACTGCCCGCTGCTCGTGAACTTGACCTGGCGAATAGGTTCCGCCGCATGATCCCTGTCCCCTGGTGTCGAATCCTGAAATAGTATTCGCTTGAAGAAGAAAAACGTGACAATGGCGTCGTTGAACGTCACTGCTACTCCCCCATTCGACAGACCCGACGTGAAGGATGCGGGCACAGTACGATGCCGCATATATGACCATTGCGATCGTTGGCCGCCCAACGATGTCGCGACAGTGACTACCAGCTGCGGGGAAGGACTACCATGCCAGATACCCAGGGTCGCAAGATCGTCGATTGCCATACCCATCTGATGTGGTACCCCGACCACGTTTCCCAGGAATACGCCGAGGAAGCCCTCGCCTCCAAGCTGATCAAGCTGAAGATGTCAGGTGGGCAGGCGTATACCGGCAGACTCGATCTCCACTCTTACGACTCGAAACCCGAGACCCACTGGGAAGTTTCTGAGCCAGCCGATCACGTCGTTGTCTTCGGCTTGCAGGCCAAAGCAACCGGACTCTGGGTGCCTAACGAGATCATTTCCGACTACGTGAAGCAACATCCAGAGAAATTGCAGGGCTGGGCCTCGATCGACCCTACCCAGCCCGATCACATGGAGCAGCTCGAGTATTGCGTCCAGGACCTTGGTTTGCGAGGACTCAAACTGGGGCCGGTCTACCAGCATTTCGATCCGGAAGACCGCGCGTACTGGCCGCTATTCAAGCGGGCCGAGGAACTCCAGCTCCCGATCATGTGGCACCAGGGAACGACCTTCCCCAGCAAAGCCAAACTCAAGTGGGGGTTGCCGCTCCAGCTCGAAGACATCGCCATGGACTTCCCCGATCTGAAAATGATCATTGCCCACCTGGGTCATCCGTGGGAGGAGGACACGGTCGTCCTGGTTCGCAAGTGCCCGAATGTTTATACCGATATCTCCGCCGTCCACTACCGGCCGTGGCGCTATTGGCAGGGCATGGTGACCGCGATGGAGTACGGCATCACACACAAAATCCTGCTGGCCTCCGACTTCCCCTCGGGTACCATCTCCAACGTCATCAACGGGTTACGAAATGTCAATAACCCCGTCGAAGGCACGAATCTCCCGAAAATTCCGGCCGAGATCCAGGACCAGATTATTTATGAGAACTGGAAAAGCTTCTTTCCGGAGTGGGTGTGAGAGCCCGTAAATTGTTTAGCTT